>JBFMGN010000938.1:0-1766 GCA_040752435.1 Spirochaetota bacterium | reverse complement strand
GAATTCTCCACGAAACTTGGTCCCGGCGACCAGCGCGCCCAGGTCGAGGGCTAAAAGTTTTTTATCCTTCAGGGAGTCGGGGACATCCCCCGATACAATCCGCCGGGCAAGCCCTTCCGCTATGGCGGTCTTTCCCACCCCCGGCTCACCGATAAGGACCGGGTTATTCTTGGTTCGGCGGGATAGGACCTGCATGATACGGCGTATTTCCTCATCCCTGCCTATTACCGGGTCGAGTTTCTCCCGTCTTGCAAGGGCGGTTAAGTCCCTGCAATAACGTTCCAGCACCTGATACTTGTTTTCAGGATTCTGGTCTGTAACCCGCTGGTTTCCCCGTATCGCCATTAGAACTTTCAAAACCCTATCCCGGGTGACACCGCGGGACTTTAGAACTTCGGCGACCTTCGATTTACCGTCAAGAATAGCAAGGAACAAATGCTCGGTACTTACATATTCGTCCTTTAAACCGGCTGCCTCTGTTTCCGCCTGGTTTAACAACGCTCCCACTTCGGGGGACAGATGTACCTGGGCGGAATCGCCAAGTATCTTCGGTTTCCGGTTTATAAGCTGCTCGATTTCGCTTACCACCTCCTGCCGCCGGACTCCGAGTTTGTCCATCAAGGGGGGGATTACACCTTCCTGCTGTTTCAGCATGGCCAGAAGTAAATGTTCGGTATCCAGCGTCGAATGATTATATTTATTTACCAGAGAATCTGCATCCTGCAGAGCCTCCTGGGCTTTTAATGTCAGTTTATCGAATCTCACATTCTACTCCTTAACAATTGAAAGATACCTATTACAGTTGCAGGGAGTCAAATGAAACTGGTTTTATCACTTGCTGAAATCCTTTGTTGGTCACGGAGTATTGTTTCTTAAATCGATTCAGGAAGGAGAACGGGTAATGTATTAAAAGGTGCGGATATACCCTTGAGCGCTATACATTTTTATTCGTTCATCCCTGGTAATCAATAACGCCTGGATATGTCGGGCCGTGGCAATGATTATTCTGTTCGCCGGATCGCCATGAAAGTTACCCGGGAGCCGTGAACTTTCTACGGCAATTTCAGGTGTAAGCGGTTCTAATCGCATTCCGGGAACAGACAACGCCCGCCTGACCCATTCAAGACATGATATAGAAAAGCGTATCCTTCCTTTTGCTTCGAGCATTCCCACTTCCCACATTGAAATAGCCGAAACCCGAAGCAACCCGTTGTGGGCCGCCTGATTGACAATGGAAAGCAATTCTGCATTTTCCAAATGCGGACTTCCTTCCAGAAGCCAAATCCATATATGAGTATCCAGAAGAACATGGGAACGCCCGCCCTCATTCATCGACTTCCCACTCTTCTTCCAGGGGGGTTATAATATCTTTTTCTTCCAGGACTGTGCCCGCCATGCTGCCGAAAAGGGTAAACTCTTTCTCGGTTTCTACCGGCACCAATTTGGCAATGGGTTTTCCATGTTTCGTAATAATTATCGTTTCATGCCGGGCTTTAACATAATCCATAAGCTTCAGGCACTGTGCTTTGAATTTACCGGCTCCTATTTCCACATTTTACCTCCGGCTAAAAAATTACCATAGTCACGAGACCATGGTAATATCGAAAAAATTATTTGTCAATACAATGTGTATAAGAGGTAAAAGAATTCCACACAGAGAACACAGAGAAAAGAAGAGGAGGGATGAATTTCACACGGAGAACACAGAGAACACAGAGGGGAATTGTTAGAAATATAGGAGGTTAAGACAAAGCATGGAAATGGTA
>JBFMGN010000937.1:0-1766 GCA_040752435.1 Spirochaetota bacterium | reverse complement strand
AGGAAAATTAAGACTTCTGTCTCCTGTTGAAGCTTTCCGTCCCACCAGTAAAAACTGGTAACAGGGGAAGACACCTGGGCACATGCAGCCAACCTTTTTTCAACAATTTCCCGCGCCATGTTTTCGGCCTCTGAGGCAGGCGATGCTATTATCGCCATTACAAATTCCTTCTTAATCATTTAATAATCTCCTTCAGTTTCGATTGTTATCTACTTTATACACGAATGGGACTGGATTCAATTCTGTCCTTACCGCTTCGAACCGGTTGAAGAGAATGACGGACTAAAGAGTCTTAAAATTTCTTCTTGTTGAGAGTATACTCTTACCTATGGATTTGTTCTCCTCCGATTCCGGTATTAAAAATGAACCTCTCGCTTCCCGCATGCGCCCAAGATTGATAGATGAATTTGTGGGGCAGGACCATATCGTGGGAACCGGCCGCCTCTTAAGGCGGGCAATCCAGGCGGACCAGTTAAGTTCCATCATCTTCTATGGGCCTCCGGGAGTCGGTAAAACAACCCTTGCCAGGGTTATTGCCAATACCACGAAAAGCCAGTTTTTGACGCTGAATGCAGTCCTAAGCGGTGTAAAAGATATTCGGGAAGCCATAGAAACCGCCAGGCAATACAGGGATCTTTACGGAAAGAAAACAATCCTTTTTGTAGATGAGGTCCATCGATGGAACAAAGCCCAGCAGGACGCCCTGCTCCCCTGGGTTGAAAACGGCACAATTATTATGATTGGCGCCACAACCCTGAATCCATTTTTCGAGGTCAATTCCGCGCTGGTCAGCCGAAGCAGGATATTCCAGTTAAGACCCCTTACGGAAGAAGACCTTTTTAAAGTCGCGCGCCAGGCTTTGCAGGATACCGAGCGCGGTTACGGCCGGTACAACGTGATAATCAGTGCTGATGCCCTCCAACACCTGGTCAAAACAGCCAACGGTGATGCCAGAAGCCTGCTGAATGCCCTCGAACTTGCGGTAGAGACGACCCCTAAAGCCTTCCCTCCCACTGAGGGTGAAGAGATACTTATTACTCTTGAAATCGCCGAGGAAAGTATTCAAAAAAAGGTTGTTCTCTACGATAAGGAGGGAGACTATCACTTTGATACTATCAGTGCTTTCATCAAGTCGTTGAGGGGTTCCGATCCGGATGCGGCGTTGTACTGGCTGGCACGGATGGTTCATGCGGGTGAAGATCCCCGCTTCATTTTCAGACGGATGCTGATAGCAGCCAGCGAGGATGTCGGTCTGGCGGACCCCAACGCACTTATTTTTGTAGAAGCCGCGGCAGCCGCCTTCGACCGGATAGGGTTGCCGGAAGGCCGCTTTCATCTTGCCCATGCCGCTCTCTACCTGGCGACTGCCCCAAAGTCCAACTCTACCATGGGCTTTTTCGATGCCTTATCCGTTGTAGAGCTGGAAGCGGAAGAATCCGTACCTAAGCATTTAAAGGATTTAAGCCGCGATAAAGAGGGTTTCGGTCATGGCGACGGATATTTGTATCCCCATGCTTATCGGGATCACTGGGTTCCCCAGCAGTACCTCCCTAAAGGTTTACAGGGGCGGGTTTTCTACCAGCCTTCATCCCAGGGGAATGAAACTTCAATCCGGGAAAGAACTCTAAAGAAGCGGGAAGCCATGCTGGAAGCTATGATGACCGGCAGCCTGGCATCGGCTGGCGATCAGGAAATACTCACCTTCAGTCCTAAAGACAAAGCCAGGGAAAACTGGCTCGATAGAGTATCTGACGGGACCGGTGAAA
>JBFMGN010000936.1:0-1776 GCA_040752435.1 Spirochaetota bacterium | reverse complement strand
CATAGCCGAAACCTCAATAGCATCATTGATTTTTATATCAGTAGCCTTCGGGAAGCCGATCGTCTGCAGAGAGAATTTGAGCAGTCGGTAGGCGATTTCATCGATTCTCATTCCATCATGGGCGAAATTATCGATCAGGCTCGGGCTCGTTATCGACGGTTGACCGAAAAAGTTCAGAGCGTCTTTATTCGGCACTTTGAAAAATCAAGCTGGCCTTCTGGAAAATATCTTGCCAACGCAAATGTCTTCGATCAACTGGTTGCTCCGACCCTTCAGGAAAGTGGCAGGAAAACAGCCTTTTTTCTTTTGGACGCCCTTCGCTACGAATTAGGCGTTGCCTTGGAAAAACAGCTTGCCGAAGACTGTCAGGTCACCTTGCGGCCCTCTCTTGCTCAATTGCCAACCATTACACCCGTGGGAATGGCAAGTCTTCTACCTGCCGCAGGGAAATCACTCGCTTTGTTGAGACAGGATGATTGTCTTGTCCCCGATATTGGCGGTGTCAAACTGAACAACGTCAACCAGCGCATGGATCTGCTTAAAAAAAGGTATGGCGAACGCTTTGACCAAATGACCGTAAGCGACTTTATCCGGGCCAAGAAAAAGATATCCGGTACGGTTGAGCTTCTTGTGATCCGCAGCGTGGAAATAGATAATCAGCTTGAGGTTGCACCTGAAGCCGCACTGGGTCTAATCCATGAAACGATGAAGAGGATTCGGGTTGCCATCCACAAGCTGAAGAATATCGGCTTTAACGAAGTGGTCATTGCCACGGATCACGGTTTTTTCCTTAATACCCAGGCTGAAGCAGGGGATGTCTCCAAAAAGCCGGCTGGCAAATGGCTTACCATTCATGATCGATGCCTTTTAGGCGATGGCTCCCCGGATAATGCCAATTTTGTTGTTTCGGCGGAGCAGGCGGGAATTCGAGGAGATTTTTCTCAAATGGCCGGCCCCCGGGGGCTTGTGTCTTATCGGGCAGGTGAGCTTTATTTCCACGGTGGTGTTTCGCTGCAGGAATGTATTTTGCCGGTGATTACCGCGCGGCTTAAAACAGAGATCTCTGAGGAAGTGAAGGCGAAGATATCCATAGGCTATAAGAACAATGTTAAACGGATAACCACCCGACTCCCGGTGATTGATGTGCAGCTGGAACTTACCGTTGGCACACTCTTTTCAAAATGGAAAGACATAGAAATCCTTCTGGAGGCGCACGATAAAAAGGGCCAGGTGGTCGGCGAAGCCAAACCAGGCGGGGCTGTAAATCCGGCAACCGGGACCATCACCTTGAAATCGGGCGAACTCATCCAGATTCCCTTGAAGATGGATCTTGAATTTGAAGGCAAATTTACCATCAAGGCTTTAAATCCATCCACCCTGGCAATCTATTGCAAATTGGACCTGGAAACCGATTACGCGGTGTAATTATGGATGCTCTAGATAATAAACTCGTATCTGCTTTCGATGGCAGAGTGGTTCGGAAGGATCTGCTACACAGAATTAAAAAAGGGACAAATGTTCCAACCTTTGTACTGGAATTCCTGCTGGCACGATACTGCGCCAGTGATAGTGCCGCTGAAATTCAGGCCGGAATGGAAGCGGTTTTGGCCACCTTGCAGGATAACTATGTCCGTCCCGATGAGGCCAATGCCGCCCAGTCCAAAGTTGCCACCAAGGGTAAGCACAAGTTTATCGATAAAGCGCACGTTCGTTATGTGGAGAAGGAAAAGCGTCATTGGGCCTCCCTGGAGAACTTTGCCTCCCAGCGAATTGCCA
>JBFMGN010000935.1:0-1779 GCA_040752435.1 Spirochaetota bacterium | reverse complement strand
TGATCCATCTCTGTGCGCCCATCCCTATTCTTCCTGAAATAAGAACAATAACCAGAAGTATCAGTCCGATTACGTAAAGAGGCGCAGCTATCCTGCTAAGCCAGATATAATCAAAGCTTACTATCGCAACGAGCCCTAAAATACCTATTAAAATCCATATCATCTGTTTAATATAAAAAGACGACTGGATTGCATCATCAGGCTGACGCGTTGCGCTGAATATAGTCATCACTCCAATAATTGAAATAGCAATCACTGTAGAAAATGTTACCCAGTCGAAGTTATGTATGAGTCTCCTGTCAATCCTGAACATTCAGCAGTTCCTTTTTCTTCTCGTCGCTGAGCATATATGCCTCTATAGCTTTTTTTGCTATCGGCGCGGCTGCGGTTCCGCCGTGACCCCCGTGTTCCACAAAAACAGACAGGGCGATTTCGGGTTTTTCCACAGGGGCAAAGGCCACGAACCACGCATGGTCTCTGAATTTTTCTGAAAGATATTTTGAATCTTTTCTGATTCCTACAACCTGAGCAGTGCCCGTTTTTCCGCCGATAGTTGTTGTATTTGATTTTGCAACCCAACCGGTGCCGCCCGGTTCATTGACTACTCCGTAAAGGGCGTCTTTGATTATCTGATATGTCTCCTGCTTTACGTCGGCATGCCGCAGAAGAACCGGATTTTCGTTCTTGATAATTACAGGTTTGTAAATATACCCGCCGTTTGACACCGAACTTATCATTACAGCCATCTGTACCGGAGTTGTGGCAACATACCCCTGCCCGATCGAATTAATGAATGTCTCGCCCAGGAACCACGGCGTCTTTTTCGTCTCCTTCTTCCATCCGGAGGTCGGAATCAATCCTTTTTTTTCGTTGCCTATTGATATTCCTGTCTCCTGTCCCAGGCCGAACATGTTTGCATAATAAGATATTTTATCGAAACCTAAACGTCTGCCGGCTTCATAAAAAAATACATCACACGATTCAACAAGGGCTTTGTGTATGGACACTATATTATGGCCTGTTTTTCTCCAGCATCCGAAATGCCATTTGCCGTAATTTATTGAACCCCTGCAATCCACCTTGGTTTTATCATCCATCGCTGCTTCTTCCAGGGCTGCGATCGCCGTTATTATCTTGAAGGTCGAGCCGGGAGGGTATTGACTCTGGATAGCCCTGTTGAGCATGGGCAATTTCATATCCTGTGTAATGGATATCCATTCATCATAGCTTATACCTTTTGCGAATTTATTGGGATCGAAAGACGGTGAGCTCACAAGCCCCAGAATTTCCCCTGAGTCCGGTTTCAGCGCGACAAGAGCGCCGCTTTTCCCTTCGAATGCCTTTTCCGCCTCATGCTGAAGGGCAATATCTATGCTCAGGATGAGATCGCTCCCCTTCCGGGGTGGATTTTCTTTTAACAATCTTATCTCTCTTCCGAGGGCATCAACCTCTATTATCCTTTGACCCGCAATCCCCCTCAATGATTTGTCAAATAACTTTTCGATTCCCCATTGCCCTATAAATGCCTCAGGCGGCACGTCCCTGAAATCGGGGTTTTTGGACTGAACAGGATTGAGTCTCCCAAGGTATCCTATTACATGTGACCCTGTGCTGCCGTATATGTAGTCCCTGGTTACTTCAATATCAATAATAAGTCCGGGGAAGTCGGAACGCCTTGCTTCAATAAAACTTACCTCGCTGAAAGACAGACCTTCCTTTAATCTTACCGGTGTGAACGGGTTCTTCGCTTTCTTGCTTATTTTCTCTGTCAATTCTTCA
>JBFMGN010000934.1:0-1782 GCA_040752435.1 Spirochaetota bacterium | reverse complement strand
CGAGGCTCTGTCAGTACCTTTTAGACAGTCATCTTTTAAAGCCGCGATAAAAGCGGGAATTTCTTCAGTCTGAAGGCGGGCCAGAACGCTCCCGATCCCAATTACATCAGCTCCGGCTTCCATCATTAACCGCACATCGCTGCCTGAAGTTATTCCGCCCATCCCTATTATCGGAATACTGTCACCAACTGCTCTCCGTATCTCTCTGATCTTTCCAAGAGCAATAGTTGTAATCCATCGGCCGGATTTGCCGCCCTTATGATTATCAGGGTTATACAGGACCGGTTCCCCGGTGTGAGGTTCCCGAAAGATTTCCGGCCCGAGGGTGTTTATGGCTGATATCCCATCCGCGCCGGAATTAACGGCCGCTTCCGCCATACTTCCTATTTTTTCGACATTGGGAGTGAGTTTTACAAAGAGGACAGCCTCAGTTGAGCTGCGCAGTTCCTTTACATAATCCCGGACTAAGGCAGGGTCGCTTCCAATACTGGCACCGTAACCAGCGGCTGCATGGGGACATGAAAAATTCAGTTCCAGGATGTCGGCGACACTTTCAAATTTTTGAATTAATAACAGAAAGTCGTCGATTGAAGCCGCCGATATGGAAACATTCAGTATCGAGCGCAGAGCATACCGTGATCTTAAATCCCATAAATCGTAGAAACCTTTTTCCATCCCGGGGTTACGCAAACCTACGGCATTCCCGTAACAACCCACCTCCGGTTCAACAATTATCGGCTCCCTGTGGCCGGGGTTTGGATTAACCTGATAGCTTTTTGTTGTAATTAAGTCTATCGGAACCGCTTTGTCCACCCATTCGATCAATGACGGTTTGGTTGTCAACACTCCGGAAACGGTACCGAGCTTTATGCCTTCGCTTTTGAAAAAACGCAAAATTTCATGCCTGGATTTTGTCTCTGCCATGATAAATCTTAACCTCCTTCTTTATAATGACCGGCGAGCCGTATTCAGTTTTGCTGCAAACTGCCTGGCGGCTTCACGCTGGTCGTCTGTTGTCGAGGATGAGTCCTTCGGAAACATGAGGTGCCTTCCGACATTTACAATTACGTTGTCTCTGCCGAAAATTTTTAGCATCACTTCCGCCTCACCACCCTGTGCTCCCATTCCCGGACAGAGAACCGCCATATCGTCTCCCGTGTAATGTCTGATTGTTTCAAGGTCTTCTAGACGTATATGATTTTTTCCGCTTGGCGCCCCGATTACAAGACCGTCAACCGCAAACCGGGCGGCATCCCGGGCAAGCTTTATGTACTGCCTGGCGTACAGCTCACCATCTATTTTCAGTAGATCTGCCTGTCTGTAACTATCTTTCTCATCATCCCCTATAGGTACCAGCTTCCTTTTTTCGTCCCTGTACTCGGGATTGCTCATCAGGCACATGGAAATAATTCCCACCTTAAACTTCTGTGCCAGGAAAGAGGTTTCCTTAAGGTTACCTGCAAATGGTGCGACCGTAACGGCATGAGCACGAAGGGATGCAAAATAAAGACCGGCGGCATTGGTCGAGCCGATATCTGCAAGCTTGCTGTCATCAATTACTACCAGGCCGAGACTTTCCGCCAAAGCGAAAACTTCAAAGAGGGTCTCCATATCACCTCTGTTTTTCCAGTACTGAATATTCGGCTTAACGGCTGCACAGTAAGGGGAGACCGCATGCAGGTACGCGGCCGCCCACTCCTTTTTGTTTACACCGCCTTCAAGCCGCGCTTCTCCACGTCCCATCTCATACTCGGCCGGATCCAACCCGGCGCAGAGGATGGA
>JBFMGN010000933.1:0-1794 GCA_040752435.1 Spirochaetota bacterium | reverse complement strand
TTAAACCGAAGGCCACTGTGACCACATCAAACTCTCCGTCCTCAAAGGGCAGCCTATACACATTTCCCCGGATAAGCGTAATTCTGTCCTTAAGCCCACTGGATTTTATCTTCCTTTTTCCTATCCGCATCATCGCAGTTGAAAAGTCAATCCCGGTAATTTCCGCATTTGGAATCCTTTTCCCCATTTCGATGGCCAGGTCGGCTGTGCCGGTACAGGCATCGAGAATGCGAAGAGGGTTAGGGCGGTTGTGCATTTTCCGGCTGTGACTGTTTTTCTGAATATGAATAGCGCTTGTAAGGATTGTGCGCCATAATCGGTCTCTATCGAAACTTAAGAGATGGTTTAAAAAATCGTAGTAACGGGCAATGTCCGAGAACATTTCGGAAAGGGTGGTTATTTTCATGTTATCAGAGGCTTAAGAGAAGGGGAACAGAACGAAAGCGGCCAGGCTCCATACGGCATGTGAAACTATTACCGGAACCAGGGCCCGCTCCACCAGGTACAGCAAACCCCACATGCAACCGGCTGTAAAAGCAGCCAGGATCAATGGAGCGTTTAAGGTCCACACATGGACGCCTGCGTATAAGCCGGAGGCCAGAAGGAATCCGGCGACCGTTCCGGCGTGTTGCATGAGCTTCCGCTGCACAAATCCCCTCCAAAAAATTTCTTCAGCGGGACTTGTTACAAAAAAAAGTAACACCCCGATAAGCCAGACGGGAAAGTCTTTCCGGGGGGCGTATACGGCGGCGATCGCCTCCCCGGATGAGGCAGCCGCGGTGGTTATAATCAGTTTTCCCAACAGAAAGATCCCGTACAGGAGAACCGCCGAGAGCACTCCTTCTATTATATATCTGTACCGAAACCGGAAGGAAGTTCCTCTGTTTTTTTTCATAACCAGAAGCGAACCGGCGGAGAGGAGGGCGGATGAAAGGGAAATCTTCACCCAGAAATTTCCGAAACTTAAGACGAATATCACGTACCAGAGGGCGAATGCCAGCCCTAAAGTGCCTAGCAGGATAACCGTTTCGCAGGTACGAAAATTCATACTACTTTATCGATGACAAAAGAAACAATGAGTAAGAGGCCGAAAAGCATCCCCACCTGGGCGGTTCTTGGGTCGGCATCCGGCGGGACCGTCTCACCTTTTTTCAAGAGCAGTACCAGTTTAATAACCAGCGGCAGTGTTAAAAAGACTATCAAGCCCCACACCGGAATAACGCCGGCGGCTATTTCCGCCGCGCTGATCAGATATATCAGAATGATTAAACCGATAAAGAGCTTAATAGAACCCTCGCGTTTAAGAAGGGTGGCCAGGGTCGTTACCTTAACCTCATCATCATACCCTATGTCTTTCATGTTATTTGCGAAAATGACCAGGGCGACCCATAAGCCCTGCGGTATGGAGACAAGAATCACCGGTACCACCCGGCTGAATGTGCCGCTTACTACAAAGCAGGAACCGAGGGTCATGAGCGGCCCCCACATGAGAAAAACTGAAACCTCGCCCAGGGCGTGATGTTTATATTTAACAGGGTCGGCCGTGTAGAAGAGACTTGCCAGTCCGCCGACTATCGCCAAGATCGGTACAATTAAGCCTCGTAGTAGAGTGAAATATACGGCGATAAGGGCTGCCAATGCATACAGGATAAGGCTGAAAAGGACGATTTGACGGGAAGTCAAGGTGCCTTTGAGGAGAAAATGCTCCCTATACTGTGCGGTCGGGGAGTCTGGGCGGTCCACATTGTGCCTGACATCGAAATAGTCATTGATCAAATTTGTGGCGCCATGAAC
>JBFMGN010000932.1:0-1808 GCA_040752435.1 Spirochaetota bacterium | reverse complement strand
AGGACGCCATAAAAAATTCTATAGACCATCACCGGGGCTGCAATACCGGTGAATGTGAGACCATCTATAAAAAGCCCGCCCAGGAGGGACCCGAAGCCGGCTGCCATTCCGTAGACAAAGTAGTACACAATCCCGAAAGTCAGTCGTTCTTCCGGGTTCACGAGACCGAAGTAATAGGCCTGGGCCGCATTGTCCACTCCACTGCTGCCGAGATTGAACAAAAAAAAGATCAGCGAAAGAAACAGGATTGTCGATGTTCCCTGGAACGGAAATGCAACAGCGGATAGGAACAGACTGCTGGTGAACACTATGGTATACACTATAAAAAGAGGTTTGGCGCCCAGGCGGTCAATCACCATGCGGGATAAGAAACCGGTTATAACTGCCCCGATTCCCCCAATGACGGTAAAAAGGACTACCGTGCTGTCTGGCTGTGTATACACCTGCTTGGCATAGACGACAATAAAGGGCCGCGCAATCCCGCACAGAAAAAGCAGGAAAGAAAAAGCCACAATAAAATTCCTGAATGGCACTTTTTTTAGACCGCTGATTAATTTCTCCCACAACCGTGATGATGCTTCTTCAACCGAGGATCGCGGTTCGGGAAATTGAAAACTCAAAAAAGAACCGCAAATACCGAAAAGGATACCGGCGGAAATAAAGACAAGATAACGGGAGAGAGGGGCATCGCCCGCAAGCAGGAAAGCTATGAGGATACCGGTACCTATGAAAGCCGAGTAGGCGATCATGTGATTAATTGCCAGGAATGAACCCAGATCTTTGCCTTCTGCCAGTTCGCCCACTATCGGATTCCAGCTTGCAAGTCCTATTCCCCGGGCAACTTGAAAACCCATGAGTCCGATGACGAGAAGAATGTAGGCTTCAATAAGCCGCCCTTTTGAAACAAAAAGAGGTGCGAGCAGGATTGGGGTAATCAAGAAATAGCGGAACAACCAAGATATACTGAACAGACGAACGGCTCCGGTTTTTTTAATGAATTGTTTTCCGATAATCATGAAAAAGAAAGATATATAGGGAAAGGATGAGATGATCCCTATAAAGAAGTTGCTTGTGCCAAGGCGCAGGAGAAAGAGGGTGATTATATTGCCGCTTAAGAGAAAAAAAGCCAGGGAATTGAATAGAGTATATATGTTAAGAACTCTTCTGCCTTTCTGCCGTTCTCTGGGTGTAAGACCGCCTGTCTCCATGCTGCTTAATACTAATCCGATTCAACCTGGACTGGCAATATTAAGAAAACACTTTGGCACCTTACCAGAAGAGAAAGCCGCGGAACTTCAAGGTTTCAGTTTTCCAGCTTGCCGGATCGATCTTTAGAACCCTTAACTGGCGCTGGAATTGTTCATCTTCCCCGCCTATCAGGTAGAGCTTATTATCAAGTGCGACGAGGGCGGAATCGGAGAAACCTTGATCGAGGTTAGTGAGAATTTGGACAATCAATCCGGATTCCTTATCGTCCGATAAAGGATCGATAGAAATTACATCGTTCAATTTTTTCCCGTTCCAGCCGCCTATTGCGATTATTCTGTTATTTACAACCGCGGCGCAGCTTCGCGTCCTCTCCGCCGGTAAATGCCCGCGGCGCATGACGGCCGCGGTTTTCGGATCAATTTCCAGGACCTCATCCAGATACTGTCCTCTCGCATCGGAGCCGCCGAAGAGGTACAGTCTGCCTGAAAACGAAACCGAGGTCACAAATTCTCTGGCAGAACTCAAATGACCGATTACACGTGATTTTCCGTTTTGTGGATCGATTTCCACAATTTCGTCCAGGGGCATACTCCCGTCCC
>JBFMGN010000931.1:0-1808 GCA_040752435.1 Spirochaetota bacterium | reverse complement strand
CGCATCATGTCTCCGCTTTCCATGGCCAATCTGGCCCATGAACTCGAAGTGGCCCACACCACGGTCAAAAGCTGGCTGGAGCAGTTAAAAAGACTATATATTTTATTCCCGGTTGCCCCCTGGACCCGGAAAATTTCCCGCGGCCTTAAAAAAGAAAATAAATGGTATTTCCTTGATTGGTATTACGCTCCGGAAGGGCCGGCCAGGCTGGAAAATATGTTGGCTACCTATCTACATCGAGCTTGTCTAACTATGACGGATATGGGCCATGGCAACTACCGCCTGCATTACCTCCGAACCCTTGATAAGCGGGAGATAGATTTTATAATTACGGTTGACAACCGACCGATTATGGCTATTGAAGTTAAAACTGGAGAAACTATTCTATCCAAGAGCCTGAAAAACCGCCAGAAATGGTTTCCCGGCGTTTCAACCCTGGGGGTCCAGGTAGTCGATAAAAGGGGAATCCTGGAAAAACACCCAGATCATACCTGGGTAATAAGCGCGGAGAGGTTATTAGCGCTCCTTTGACCGGGATGAATCGGGACAAGTGACCGCTCTGCCCCAGAAAAGCCAGCCGGAATAGCCAGTGAAAGGATAATCTTCATTGAGTCAAACCACGGGGGCTAAAGGGAATTACCCCAGCCCGTGAATGGGCCAAGGCGGGTTCAAATAAAAAATGCCCAAAGCTGATCATGGAAACTCTTAATAGCACCGAATTCTATAACCGGCTGGCCGGAGCCTTTGATATCATGACCGACTGGCCGTCGAGATTAGCGCATGAGATGCCGTTCATCCAGCGCACCCTTAAGCGGCATAATGCCCGGAGCGTGCTGGATGCGGCGTGCGGCACGGGCTGGCATGCCATTGCGCTTGAGCAAAAAGGCTACCTCGCTGCCGGATGCGATGCCAGCCCGGAAATGATCGAACGGGCGCGGCAGAACGCGGCCCAATCGCGGGTCAACGTGCGTTTTGAGGTCGCCGGCTTCACTCAACTCGACAAGTTCCCCGAAACATTTGACACCATCCTATGCCTGGGCAACTCGCTGCCACACCTGCTCTCGCAGGAAGAGCTGGTGGAAGCCATGCAGCACATGCGCGCGAAACTGAATTCCGGCGGCGTGGTGATCCTGCATAATTTGAATTACGACTTGCGCCTGAAAACCAAGCCGCGATTCTTTGCCGCTAACGGGAATGCCGATACATTAGTGTGGCGCCTGGCGGATTATGGGCCGGAGTTCATCACGTTCCATACGGCGTTGTTCGAGCGAAGGCCGAAAGAGGGGGATCAAGGGGGTCCCTCCTGGACAGTGCAGGTCAACAGCACGCCGCAACGCCCGCTTCGGCAGCAGGATTTGGATGAGGCCTTGCGCCGGGCAGATTTTGAAGACGTGCAGCATTTTGGAGGTCTGGACGGGAGCCCGTTTGATCGAGAAAAATCCGGAGACCTGGTGATGGTAGCGCGGAAAAGAGAGGTAAATCGCCAAGGATAAATCAGGAGGAAGTTTATGAAAATTACCGATGTTAAGTCCTACCTTTTGGCCATTCCCTGCCGGGAAGAAAAATTTCCTACCCCCTGGGTCTGGGGAAACTTTAACCAGATCATCGTTGCCGTAACCACGGATGAAGGGATTACGGGGTATGGCGAGGCTTTCGGGTATGGTGTTCCCCGGGCCACCCTGGCCGTGGTGAACCATCTTTTAAAACCCATGCTGCTCGGGGCTGATCCAACGGATATCTCCTCTTTGCTGGAACGAATGTACCGCCAAACCCACCTTTTTGGCCGCTATGGGATTACCACTTTTGCC
>JBFMGN010000930.1:0-1808 GCA_040752435.1 Spirochaetota bacterium | reverse complement strand
ATGAAATTTCGGTGGTTCAATGCCGATAGTCCGTAAAACACCTTTCAATAACAGTTCGCATAATTCCTGGGATTCCCGAACGACATCAGAGAAACTTTTTTCTTCCAGAAGCACCTGGAGAGCCTTCCTGCGTGCACGAGCTTTTTTAAAATATCCAAGGGCAAGTTTTTCTATCTCCACCTCATCAATAATACGCTACTTTTTTAAACTTGTAAATAAAAGGGCTAATGGAGCCGTTTTGCATAAATACGATCTAACACGTATAATTTTAAGTGCGAGGTAAACAATGTCCCTTTTGCAAAGAATGAAAATTAATCCGCAGGCGGCTGCCCGTGAGATAGAAGAGTTTGTTAAAGCCCAGGTAAAAACCTTCGATAAAAAGGGAGTCGTTATCGGATTGAGCGGCGGTATGGATTCTACCGTCTGTGCCTATCTCTGCTCACGGGCACTCGGCCGGGGAAAGGTCCTGGCCCTCATTTTACCCGAAAAGGATAGTAACCCGGTAAATATCGAACACGCGCGGCTGGTGGCGGAAACATTACAACTACATGCCCTAACAATCGAGCTAACGCCTATTCTTGAATTGATGGGAGTGTATCGGCTGTTTTCTGATGATATACGCACTGACCGGGAAAAGGTCGAGGGGCTTCTCGAAACTTTTACCAGGACGACCGGAATACCCTCCCTTTTCTCCACTGGAGTCTCTTTTCTCTATGGAAAAAAACAGCCGCGGCTAAAGAAGATACTGAAAAATTTGTTGTTGCCGTATACCGAAAAAGTTCTCGCTCTTACTGTGGCAAAAATCAGAACAAGAATGATCATGCTGTACTATCAGGCTTCATTGAATAACTGCCTGGTTGTTGGGACAACGGATAAATCGGAATGGATGATCGGATTTTATGATAAGTATGGCGACGGTGCCAACGATATTACTTTGCTTAGGCATCTTTATAAAACCCAAATCAGACAACTGGCCGAATATCTTGGCATACCGAGAGAAATAACTCAAAAGCCTTCCTCCGGAGATTTAATGGCCGGATTACCGAATGAAGTCGTGATAGGTCTTTCTTATGAAAAGCTCGACCAGGTTCTGTTTGCCCTGGAAAGCGGGATCCCGGATAAAGAAATAGCCGGAGAGGCGGGGGTTTCTGCAAAATCCTATCATGCGATAAAATCCGCAATGGCCGGCGAACGGGTAAGGAGAAATATGCCGGTCTATCTTAATAGTGAATTGCAAGATTGAAAGAGGCAGATAGCGGAGCGGCCATGAGACTCCTTTCCAACAAGGTTATGCTTCTCTGGGCTTCAGGGGTAATCGGGCTTTTGGTGCTGGCAACCAGTATTCCGCTTCTCCATTCGTCTCTTAAACTAACGGACTTAAGCAGCATTCAGTGGCTTTTTGTGATCGGGGTTTCTTTCCTTACCACATTCTGGATGGAAGCGGAAAAGCTCATATTTGAGCAGACCAAGGATCAACAATTCAATCATTAATAGTAATATATATATCGCCGCCATATATAAAGACCGATAATTTAAATGCTGATTATTGATTTTCGGTAATAAATAGATTATCATTCAATTATGCTTATAAAAAGAGAACTGGAAAGTGAATTATTAAGACTGATAAATTATTTTCCGGTCGCAGGTATTATCGGACCAAGACAGGTCGGAAAAACAACTCTTGCCCGCACTATAATCCCAAAATTACCCAAGGCAGTGGTTTATTTAGATCTTGATATGCCCTCAGATTATAATAAACTTCAGAATCCTGAATTCTATCTAAGTCAGAACCAGGATAAATGCGTCGT
>JBFMGN010000093.1:0-8681 GCA_040752435.1 Spirochaetota bacterium | reverse complement strand
GCTGTTTGCCAGAACTCCGATAAGGGATTTCCCTCGAATTCTTCTTAACACGTTGCTTGTATCGGCCTCTACCGCCGTAATTTCCATAATACTGGCATCCGTCAGTGGATACGGCATAGCCCGGAGTCAGCAGTTAAAAATCCGTATTTTTTCCCGGTTTCTGCTTTTTATTTATGTCTTTCCAACAATAATTATACTGATTCCGATATATAAACTTTTCACCGTTATTGGAATATGGAATAATTTTCTGGGTCTGATTTTAATATACTCTGCTCTCGTCTCACCCTTCTGTACCTGGTTGTTAGTATCTTTCTTCGACAGTATTCCAAAAGAAATGGAGGAATCAAGTCAAATCGACGGCGCCAATGCCTTCACAACTTTCATGAAAATTGTACTACCCCTGACGCTGCCTGGAATTATTACAGTTGGTTCTTACGCCTTTATCACCGCCTGGGGGGAATACATGTTTGCGCTGGTATTGATAAGTTCCAACTCTAAAAAAACCGCTGCTTTGGGCCTGGCGACGTTTACGGCCGAACAATACATAGAATGGGGACCGCTATTGGCCGGATCGATATTAATAATAATGCCTGTATTTCTAATGTTTCTCCCCGTTTCCCGATACTTCATCAAAGGTTTCATGACCGGCGCAATAAAAGGTTAAAAAAGGAGATAAAAATGAACAGGAAACATTATTTATTTCTCTTTATATCAACTCTTATTTGCATTACCTTTTATACTCAAAAGGCTTATTCTGATGTCAAGGTAACTATCAATAACAACGAATATGTACTACCTGTGGCAGAACTGGCCGGCACAAAAACGTATCCGAATATAATCGAAATCGAAAACGATTATATCCAAATAAAATCTATACCGAATAGAGGAAGAATTATTTCCAGCTTTGTCATAAAAAAAACCGGACAGGAAATATTTTACAATAATTACAACCCAAAACCGATGATACTATCATCCGGGTTGCATGCCGTGGAATTTGGAGGCTCTTATTTATCAGTCCCGTGGAATACGAGGGACCGGCAGCCTTTCGATTTGAATTATGAAATTAAGGAAAGAAGTCCAGATAATGTCGTATTATATTTGTCGGGAAAAGACATGTTCAAGAAAACCTTGACGGAAATATGGATTAAGGTGGTTGCTGACAGGCCTTTTGTAGAGCTCACAACGAAAATCTCTAACTATTCTTCAAAAAATGATACTTCCATTGATCTTCGTGATTTTTTTATTATCTATGGAAAGAATAAAAACGTGGAAACTGAACTGGTACTTCCAATGAATACCGCTTTAGTAATTGATAGTATGGACAATTGGCTGGCTAAGAAGGAAGCAACTGTCAATATTACAGATAAGATTACGAAATGGAAAAGTATAAATAATTATTACAGAATCAGAACCGCAATTGATAAAGAAAATAATTTTATAGCCTGCCGGCGACTACTGCGAAGAGGACCCTGCAAAGTTCGACAAGGAGATAATGTTCAAATGCTGGGTGGCAGCCCGCAAAACATTCCTCATGGACGTGGCATTATCCGCCATGGGCCGCACGCAGGACTGGAACATGGAGTGGCTCCAGGAGTTCGCCGTAAAATACGGTAAGCCGAGACGCAAACTGCCTATCTATGCCTCGCTTAACGGACGGTTCATTCGGGACAGCTCACCTGAACAGATCATCGAAAAGGTTCGTGAATGGATCGACATCATGGGTCGTGACGGCCGGCTGCTCTTTTTCATCGCCAATGTCCCGGCAGATACATCTCCGGTACATATTCATACTGCCGTACAGGCCGTCCATACGCTGGGGCAATATCCTATCGCAGACGATCTATCTTCCATCAAAGTGGGAATTCCCAGTGTGCGTCCTTTTGATAAGTGGCTGCTGGACCAGCCTGAAGCGGACGTTATTTTTAAGGCGCGCTAAGAAAATTACGGCATAAAATCGATAGCAGGGAGAACCTAATGGACAGATTTACCGCTGAGCAGAAAATCTACAAGATCGGCAAGCGGGAAATCGGCGGCCGTCCAGGTGAACTGCCCACGGTGCTGATCGGAAGCATCTTCTTCGAAGGGCACCGCATTGTAAGCGACCCGGTTAAAGGCCTCTTTGACAGAGAGAAAGCCCGCATTTTGCTGGAAAAGGCGAAGGATGCTTCCCTTAAAAACGGAAATCCAGGGTTTATCGATGTAATAGGCGGCACATATGAAGCTTTAATCAAATACACGGAGTTTGTAGCCGCTAAAAGTGATGAACCGATTTTAATCGATTCTTTCTCGCAAAAAGTACGGATGGAGGCACTTAAGTATTTTTCAGACAGCGAGATAACCGAACGCCTCATCTATAACTCGAGCGCAGAGGACTTCACGGAAGAGGAACTGGCATGTATAAAGGAAAGCGGTGTAAAGAGTGCCGTAATCATGGCTTTCAGCCCGAAAGCTCTTAAACCCCAATCCCGTATTACGCTGCTTAAAGAAAAACTACTGCCGGCAGCGCGCCGTCCAACGCCCTTTTCACCTGGGAAAAGCTTCGAGGCTCGGAGAAATCTGTTTTCGAGTCGGTAGCGTCGGCGGTCTTTTCTCTGAACGTCTCTTACGGGGCTGATTTCGTCTTATACGGCCCCATACGGAATGCTGCGTGGGTCTTCCCGGCTGTGGCCGCGATAGATGCAATGATAGCATATACAGGCCGTTTTACCGGAGTTCATCCGGTAACCGACAATCACCCCCTCTACAAAATTTTTTAAGGGCTTAAACCCATGGGTGTCTGCCAGCTTGACTTTGAGCCTTCGGGAATACGAACTACCTGTAAAACCGGTACGCTCTTAAGCCAGGCTGCCCGGGACGCCGGTGTAGGTCTTGTATCCGTGTGCGGGAACGAAGGCACATGCGGCCAATGCCGGATACGTATTTTGAGCGGAACTGTCTCGCCTCCAACTGAAACGGAACGCTCCCACTTAAGTGCAGAGAATTGTGCCAATGGGTACCGTCTTGCGTGCCGTACCCGTATTCTGGGGGATGTCAGAATAGAGGTGCCCTGCTCATCCAGCCTGGGTTTCCAGAAATTACAGGTAAAAGGGATTGAAACCCGGATTTCTCTTGACCCTGTTATTGAGCAGCGTCTGCTGATCCTGCCTCCTGCCGATATACATGATACGCGCTCAGACTACGTACGTTTAATGGACAGCCTGAAAGCGTCGCGTCCCTTTCCGGTTAAGTCAATCGACTTGATGGTCTTACGCCGTCTTTCCCCCCTATTACGGGAACATAACTGGCACATCAGGGTAAGTATACGCGGACAGGAAATTGTCGATATCGGGCCGCCCGATCGTAAACCTTTGGGTCTGGCCGTCGATTTAGGTACCACCAAGGTAGCGTGCTACCTTGTCGATATGGAAACCGGCGAATTGCTTAAGGCAGAAGGGATGCTGAATCCCCAGATCAGCTTTGGAGAGGACATAATAAGCCGTGTTACCTGGGCAATGAAAGGTGAGGGTGATACTTTACGGCAAGTGCTTGTCCGTGATTTGAATGCCATGCTTGCAAAGTTGTGCCCTGAGCCCGAGAGCATCGTTGAGGTGACGGCAGTCGGCAACACCGTTATGCATCACCTGTTCCTGGGACTGCCTGTAAAACAGCTTGGTCTGACACCCTTCGTGACGGCAGTAAAAGCTCCCCTTGAAATCAAAGGGCGTGATCTTGGGCTGCATGTCGCTCCCGGCGCATATATAAGCCTGCTGCCGATTGTGGGCGGCTTTATCGGATCCGACCATACCGCCATGATTCTCGCTGCCGGCATCTACGCGACAAAAAAACTGTCATGGGATTGGATATCGGTACCAATACCGAAGTCGTATTGGTGCGTAGAGGCGCAATAATAAGTACATCCTGCGCTTCAGGCCCGGCATTCGAAGGAGCCGGTCTCAAACATGGAATGCGGGCGGTCAGCGGTGCAATTGAAAAGGTTAAAGCCACAGGCTCGGGGATGGAATTCCTGACAATTGATGATGCCCGCCCCGTCGGTTTTTGCGGTTCAGGAATTGTGGATGCCATCGCAATCTTGAATCAAACTGGAATAATCAACAAACATGGCCGGCTTGTAAATACTCCCGGTATACACCGGGTCAGCGAAACTCCGGAGTACGTACTTATATCCGGCAAAGAGAGCGGAACCGGCCGGGACATCACCCTTACCCAGAAAGATGTAAGTGAGATTCAACTTGCAAAAGCCGCTATTCGCACCGGCATGGAAACACTTCTAAAGACAGCGGGAATCACCTGGGAAGAGGTAGAAGAGGTAATCATAGCAGGCGCCTTCGGCTCTCATATCGAGCCGGCCAGTGCGGTTGCAATCGGGATGTTCCCTGATCTTCCTCTTATCAGATTCAGGCAAGTAGGAAATGCGGCTGGCACGGGAGCCCGGCTTGCTCTTCTCTCCCGCTCTAAGAGAACCAAAGCAAAAGAAATCGCCGAGAAAATTCAATATCTCGAATTGATGGTTCAACCTGGCTTTAAAAGCTCATTGGCACATAATATGTACTTTCCACGTTAACTACCGATCGACTTCGTGGAAAAATTCGATAGAACTTTTCCAACTGTCAGTTCTGCTGATAGTTAAAACTAGAACCACGAGAAACGTTTGTCGTTGTCCCCTTTGTCATCTTACCGATAAGATACGGATTAGTCAATCTTTAAGTTTACACCTCCATTGTTCTTGACCCTTTTTAAAAACTGCATTAAGTTCGGAGAAAAGGCAGGGGGAAAGTTTATGGCAAATGGATTGGATAACCAACACAAACAATTTATAGAGGAGACAGGTTTATTGATGGAAACTGCCGGCTATCCCCGGATGTCGGGTAGAATTCTGGGTTTGCTTCTTATATCCGAGAAACCCTACCTTTCCATCGGAGAGATTACGGAAATACTTAAGGCCAGTAAAGGATCGATCAGTACAATGATCCGGCTTCTCATGCAAATCAGCATAATCGAAAGGGTGCTGATTCCCGGAGAGAGGAGAGACCACTTCAAAGTAAGGGAGAATTTGTGGTCCTATTTCATAAAAGAACGAATGCTTTTGCTTTCAGAATTCAGAAAACATGCTGAAAAAGGAATCAAGCTGGTAAAGAATAGCTCTTTGAATGTGAAAAAAAGAGTAAAACACTTTTCGAATATCTATAAATTTTTTGAAACTCAATGCTCGCTCCTTCTCGAAAAATGGCAAGAGCTTCCCGATTGATTTTTTGTTCACTTTGTTCAATGTTGACAGTACATTCCGTACTTATTATATTTTAACCATAGTGTGGATTCTTTAAGAGAGAGGAATAACTCACTATGGTATGTAGGGAGTTGCTGTTATTCAAAACAATAGATGAACATCCCGGCGGTTATCAAGTTTTTAAGGGAGACTTTTATCCTGGGATAAAAGTCTTTTTTTTAATCTTTCACTGCTAGGAGGAAAAATATGATAGGAATAAAAAGTATTATGCGATCGTTAGCGGTTAATAAAATAGCAGGCTGTCTTACAGGTGAAAAAGAGGATCTAAGAAAATTGGCTGAATTGGGAAAAGTCGCCGAAATACAGGACCCCGCGGTTGAGGAGTTTCTGGATAACCTAAGGGCATCGATTGAAGACAATGCCGGCTTTGCGAGGCTCTTTCTGCGCATCGGAAAAAACTTAAACCCTTCATACAGAAAAAAAATCGTATCAAACCTGATATTCAACCAGTTCATAGATGGGAAGAGAAAAAGGAAGTCCCTGATAACCGAGGATCAATGGGTTCCCTGTCTGCTGGTAATAAGCCCTACCATGCGCTGTAACCTGCACTGCACAGGCTGCTATGCGGGCCTTTACGGAAAAAATGAAGAACTTTCCGAGAATGAACTTTTCAGGATTCTGCGTGAAGCCAGATCCCTCGGTATATATTTTATCGTTATCTCAGGGGGCGAACCGTTTACGATGAGCGATGTTTTGCTGCATGTGTTTAAGAAATTTAAAGATATGTTTTTCCTCGTATATACCAACGGCACACTTATTTCCGAGTCTATTACTCAGAAACTTGCCAAGTGCGGCAATGCGGCTTTAGCCATTAGTGTTGAAGGCTACGAAGAGGACACTGATAGCAGGCGAGGGCAAGGAATTTTCCAAAGAGTTCTGAAAACAATGGAACGGCTTAATAAAAAGAAAGTCTTATTCGGAATAAGTGTGACTCAGACGAGAAACAATATCGAAACCGTCACAGCCGATGATTTTGTCGAGTACTTCATGGAGAAAGGCGCGATGTTCGGCTGGTATTTCATGTTTATGCCCGTGGGCAAAGATCCGATACTCGATCTCGTTCCGACACCTGAGCAGCGGGTGTATTCGTGCAGGCGGGTCACGGATCTACGTGATAAATACCCGCTGTTTCTGGCCGACTTCTGGAATGATGGTCCGGCTGCGGGCGGGTGTCTGGCAGGAGGACGGCAGTACGTGCATATTCTCAATACCGGGAATGTTGAACCCTGTGTTTTTGCTCATTTCAGCTCGGATAATATAAAAAACAAAAGCCTCCTGGAGGTTACAAACTCACCTTTCTTCCGGGCGATCCGAAGAGAATTCCCCTACAACGAAAATGGAAACCTTAAACGGCCATGCATGATTATTGATAATCCCGAGGTTTTAAGGAAACTTGTAGATAAATATGTAATTCCCTCCGGTCACACAAACTCGGATGCCGTGATTCATGACCCGGAAGTAGTCCGATGGATTGACGATTACGCGGCCCAGTACCGGGCTCTGGTGGATGAAGAATGGGAATCCCTGATAAACGATTCGAACAACAGGTGGTATAAAGAGGGGTGTGATTACAAAAAGCTTTTCATGCACAAACAGGATAAACCGGATAGATCTATAGTTGAAAAAGAACCCGTGCACTAAATGAAGAACTACGAGCTTAAGGCTCGTAGTTCTTCGTTCCGCATGGTACGGCCTTCGGCCGATTGTCGCCCCCTACGGGGACGGAATCAGCGGCTGAAAAGCGTATTCTCAAAAACGAATATCTCTACAGTTTGGGAACATTTTCGAACTGAACAATTCATCTGTGAATTAGCAATTCTCAATTTGGCATGCTGAAAAAAACGGCTCTTAAATATCTTTGATTTTTTGCTTCTGCTCCAGTTAGCAATACAAATTTTGGCACATTAAACCAAGGAGAAAAGGCGGAAAACACGTACCGAACGGCATCGGTTTCCACCGCTAGAGTGAGGTACGTGAATTTCCGCCTTATTTGTTATTGCATGGCGTGCCAAATTGAGAATTGCTGTCTGCGAATATCGATACTTGACCTTTCGATTTTCAATGTTATAATAGTGATATGGTCGATAGACCGCGCAATCTCGATAGATTAAGAGCTTCAATAAAGAATAATCCGGTTACAGCCCTTCTTGGACCCAGACAGTGTGGAAAAACTACACTATCGCGTATGCTTTCAAAAGAATATGGAGAAGTCACCTATTTTGATCTTGAAGATCCGGTAGACCTGGCAAAGCTCTCAGCGCCTAAGGTGACTCTAAGTCGTATCGATGGAATCATCATCATCGATGAAATCCAGCGTCGTCCTGATCTGTTCCCCATTTTAAGAGTGTTTTCAGATGAAGTTGAATCAAAACGCCGTTTTTTAATTCTGGGCAGTGCGTCATCCGCACTCATTCGGGATGCTTCGGAATCTTTGGCAGGGCGAATCGGGTTTGTTGATATCGGGGGTTTCTCAGTTACAGAAGTCGGTATCCACAATCATATGAAATTGTGGCTTCGGGGGGGATTTCCGAGATCTTTTTTAGCTGAGGATGAGGAAACCAGTTTCCATTGGCGAAACGATTTTATCAGGGCCTTCCTTGAGCGGGATCTGCCGCAACTGGGTATTACTGTTCCCGCCGAGACATTACGGAGGTTCTGGACCATGATTGCCCACTACCATGGGCAGATCTGGAATGCCGCCGAATTTGCCAGGGCATTAGGCAGCTCTGAAGTCACGGCCCGAAGGTATCTCGATATCTTAACGGGTGCGTATATTATACGGCAGCTTGTTCCCTGGTATGAAAACATAAAAAAACGGCAGGTGAAAGCTCAGAAAATTTACATTCGTGATACTGGACTTCTCCATGCGCTCCTTTCCATAGGTACGGAGTTGGAATTGACGGGACACCCGAAAATAGGGGCGTCCTGGGAAGGGTTCGTACTGGAACAAATTATTGCATTGACTGGCAGCCGTGATATCTATTTTTGGTCGGTGTACTCGGGCGCAGAGCTAGATATTCTTTATTTCAAAAAGGGAAAGCGGTTTGGTATAGAAATTAAATACACCGACGCTCCGGTAATAACCCGATCCATGCGAAGCACGCTGGAAGTTCTTAATCTGGAATCGATCTCTATTATATATCCTGGCAGCGGATCCTATCCGTTGGATGAAAAAATCAGAGCTGTATCGATCCTTGATCTTCCCTCAATTCTGGAACTGTAATTTACTCAATAACGATTTTCGCCTCAAGAGGCACCGTTTTCTCCCGCATTACATCGCCTCTCCGGACTCAGGATTAGGTAATTCTCTTTATTTCCAATGAGAAGATTTCTTTTAGAGACCTGACCGGTATTACAGTGACAACTAATCGAACACTCGGAGGGAGATTAATCCTAA
>JBFMGN010000929.1:0-1813 GCA_040752435.1 Spirochaetota bacterium | reverse complement strand
CATTGCATTCATAAGAAAGTGACCGTTAAGTAATCTCTCTTTGAAGGTAGAATGATGCACGCTAGAGAAAAAATCCTGGATTTTGCCCACAAAGAAGGGGGAGACTTACATATTCAACTGATAGCTTTGGAAAAAACCGAGGACGGCTATACAATTGAGAGAAAAGGAACCGGTTATATAATTACGGGTAATAATCCTCGTTCGTGCCTTTATGGTGTTTACCATCTGAAAAATGGTTTGGGTGAAGGTAACTTCACTACCAGCTTTAATATCCGGGGAATATACCCCTGCGAAACCCTATCGAGGCATTCACCGGATCAGATCCGTACCCTGATAGATCGTATGGGTGCCTGGCGGTTCAATACCCTGGTGATCTACACCGATTACGGGTATGGCGAACATATCAGCTTGATTGAAAAAGAGTGCGCCCGAAGGGGCATAGATATAATCTATTACTACAATACCACCTTTCAATTTATGCAGGACCTAATCCCCGCTAAACACTTTGCCAGGGACCCAGCGGGCAGGCTATGGACCGAAACCCTGCTGTGCGAGACCAGGCCTTGTTTTGCAGATCCGGAGGCAGAAAGAATAATAGACCGTTCTATTGATACTTTTTTTAAGGAAAAATTACCTTCGCACCATACACAGCTTCTTTTTGCTCCGGCTGATGGATATAAAGTCTGCCTATGCCGTCATTGCCGCCGTTTAACACCGATGGAGCAGTGGCTCCCGATCCAAAAGTCCTTGTCACAAGGGAAAAGCGTTTATATCCCGGAACGTCAATTAATAAGTCAGGTATATATTCATCGGTACCGACCGCCGGTTGAACTGGACAGTTATAAGGCGGTTGACAGGATTTTTTTTGACACTCATCAACGCAGCAGGTGGCAGCCACTTGGTCGGGAACACGAATCCAGGGTTTTTCACCGGGAAGATGAGGTCGACTGGGCCGCAAGAAACACGCCCCTGAATATATACTTCCTGGACCGGATACAAGAGTGGCGTTTAAAACTGAATAAACCAATAGTACTTTTTGAAAACTTAATGGTCCAGGGAACCTTTAGCTGCGGGCAATTTAACACTTCGGTGCTCATTAAAGACTTAAAGATTTTAGAGCAAATCGGCGTTGACGGGATACTGTATGAGTGTTTCGAACCCGGTATAAAGAGCTTCGAAGATGAGTTGAGTCACCTGTCACTGGCATTGTGGGACAGACATTATAGATACCGGCCGGGAAAAATTGAAGAGTGGGCGATCCGTCATTTTTCCAGGTCCGATGTATCTGTGAATGTTTCCACCGAGGTGGGGGCATTAGGAACCCTGATACCCGCCGTTCTTCCATCCTTTCCCTGGGAAGCGGCAGAGGAAGAACTTGAAACTTCGCATTTTAAATACTTAAAACGATTTTCAGCCTTTATTCAAAGTCTTACACCTGAGGATGCTGCCAGTGTTATTGATCATATCTATCAACACAACGAGCGGTTTGACCTGCGCTTTATTGGATTTTGGGTCCTGCGCAGGCTCTTCAGGGAAAAAGGAATCCGGGATCTAAACGACAAGGAAAGAGATTTTTTATCGTATGAAAAACTTTGGGACTTCATGAAGGCAGTCTCCATGCCGCGGGAAACCGTTGATGCCTTAATCCTTTCCATAAGAAAAAAACTGTAAAAACCAGGCAAAGCTTGTAACCTTTTTATGCGAGTTTCGGCATTAATAGTATTTTTTGGATTGCATCCGCTTTTATATTCGTAATCTGATTGAGGAGGAGTGTAATTGCTTCTTCCCCTATAAGATCGCTTCTGATATCAAC
>JBFMGN010000928.1:0-1817 GCA_040752435.1 Spirochaetota bacterium | reverse complement strand
AACCAAAGACGCAGCCGGAGGCAAAGGAACCTGCCGCAGTACCGCGGTCCAACACGGTAATGATTAGGGGGTTTTCCCGCACGGTTCCCTCGGTCGGGGTATTTATTAACAACCTGTGCCAGTCCCAATATTTCAAAGAAATAAAACTTAACAAGATTAACGCGGAAAATGAAGGCATGAAGTTTGAGCTTACCGCGGTTGTGAAGGATGAGGTTTAGATGGGGGAGTTAAACACCAGGAAAAAAGTATTATTAACTGGGTTTTTGATTGCGGCAGCGGGTTTTTGCTTTTCTTACTTTTTGTTCATTCCACAATTTAAGGCTTATGCCAGGGCAAAAGAAGAACTGGTTGATTACCGGCTAAGGCTGGCTAAAGCACGGGAAACTGCTGCATTCTTAAAAGAAGAAAATGAAAATTACGCTAAGACCAGGGAAAATCTGAAAAAAGCCGGAAAGTTGTTTGAAACTGAGATGAGAGACGGTTATGACGTAATCCTTTTAGGTTTAAAATCTGCAGCTGAAAATATAGAAATAACGGCCATTGAGCCAGGTAAAATCAAGGAAAACCAGTATTCACTGGAATTGCCGCTTAAGGTAACCGCACAGGGGGATTATGTAGATATCATTAATTTTTGCAAGGACATGGAAAATCTATCTAATTTGAGTGAAGTAAGAAGTATAAATGTACAATCTTTAGACTACCTTAACCCGGGTGCAGTAAAGGCCACCTTTAGCTTGATCATCTTTTCTGGTAAAACACCTAAGGAAAGGTTGCATTTGGAAGAAATTGCTAGATGGGCGATCGGGCGTTACAATATCTTTTGGCCGGTAGGCGCAGTTGCCCCTTTGCCTGAACTGGCGGGTCATCTTAAGTTGCCGGAAAAACAGGATGTACAGCAACCAAGAACTGAGGCTGCTCCTTTTTCTCCAGACAACACGCAACAACCGGTAACCAGTAAAGTATATGCGCCATCAGGCCAATCTGATTCCGCCTGGAGGAAATAACTATTTTTGCCCTTTGATATCAATAATAAAAACAGCCATACGGTCATCCTTTTTGTATATCCTGATTGATTTAGAAGAAGAAAGGGAAGTATAATTTAATAACGATAAATTTTTTTGAAGAGGTGTTATCCTTGATTGATAAACGGGTATTAAAAGAGGTGTTGGATTTAGCCCTTGTTAACGGTGGTGATTTTGCCGATATCTTTATAGAACGAAAAGTGGTTACAGGTATTGGGGTTGAGGGTAGTAAAATTGAACGGGTGCATTCCGGCATTGATATCGGGGCGGGAATCCGGGTATTGGCGGGTGACTCTACTGCTTATGCTTACACTAATGATCTTAGCAAAGATGGTTTAACAGAAGCTGCCCGTATTGTTAGCAAGGCGACGCGGGGAAGTAAAAAGGAATATGACCTGGATTTGCGTAAAATTAAACCGGTAGTTGACTTTACCTTTTTTGAGCGTCCGGATGAGGTGAGTACACAAAATAAGGTAGCGGCAGTTGAAGCGGCGGACCAGTCGGCGCGGGCGGTAGATAAAAGTTTAATCAGGCAGGTTATGGTGAGTTATGCTGATGTGGTGCAGCAGGTGATTATTGCTAATAGTTTCGGTGGTTACGTTGAAGATGAACGGATTCGTACCCGGCTGGCCGTTAATGCAGTAGCTGCGGAAGGGGATATTATTCAGACGGGTTATGAAGCCATAGGTGGCCTTTCTGGATTTGAGTTGCTTAAGCAGTTTACTCCGGAAGAAACAGGTAAAATTGCCGGTAGCAGGGCGGTGCAAATGCTACATGCGCAGCCGGCCCCGGCTG
>JBFMGN010000927.1:0-1828 GCA_040752435.1 Spirochaetota bacterium | reverse complement strand
ATGACCGATATGGACGACCTGCATAGATATCTCAATTCCGCAGAAGTTGGTAAGAACCTGCATGTGGGGATTATCAGATACGGTCAACAGCAGGAAATATTAATAATCTTAGGGTAAAGCTTGATTCCGTCCATCGCCTTATCTATAGGCGTTAGCCTATAGATAAGGCGATACTACCCTATATTTCGCCCTAACTTCTCGCCCTCGAAGGGGGCGACAATCGGCCGAAGGCCGTACCATACGGAACGAAGCTACCCCCCTTTATCACCCAAGCTTCTCGCACTCGAAGGGTGATACTACGAGCGTGAGCTCGTAGTTCTTCATAAACATTCATCAATTGAATATATAAACGCTCCTTACGCGGCAGGCGGGGGCGCCCCGAATGGGAACCAACCTCTGAGTAAAGAGAGGTTCCCTGAATATATTTAGAGCATCGGTGTATTAATAGTAACAGCAAACTTTTAAACTGTTGCGGGTCAATATGCTATTCAACTGAGGTTCTTTCAAAATATAAGCCCCCTTCGAGGGCGAGAAGCTAGGGCAAGCATATGGGGTAGCCACGGAATCACACGGAATGACGCGGAAGGCTGCAACCATCAATACTTTTTCCGCGTATTTCCGCGGGTTCCGTGGCTAATAAATTCTGTTTTTGAAATTGCCTCAACTGTGATTTTTTCGCTTTAGCGAGCCGGACTTTATTGTATTTTGCACCCGACGCAACCTCCGGTTGCTTTGGATAAAGGAGAGAAAAAATGTCCAATTTCCTAAAAATATGGAAGGGTATAATCCAAAACCCCTTTGATGGTTTCGCACAAGTAAATAAGGATACAAAAATTGCCCTGCCCCTTCTTTGTCTGCTTCTTCTTGTTTTGATCAGTACAGCCATGCTCCTGCCGCTTATGATGAGTAATGAGTATATCACGGCCCTGGGTCGTGTTCAGATGGAACAGATGCGGCAAAAAGGGGTGGAATTGAGCGATGAACAGGCCGCCTCGATAAAGAAAAGTCTGGCGGCACCCGCCATGAAAATAGTTACCATTGTCTCGACCTTTGGCGGAGGGCTGGGCGGCTATGTCGGTATTCTGCTGCTGGTGACTCTTCTTATGAAAGTATTGACCTTAATCATTAAATCGTCGGTGTCTTATAAACTGCTGTTTAAGATCCTGGTTTTCGCCGGAATCGTTGGTATTGTTCAGAGATTGTTAAAGTCGGGGATAACCCTTGCCGGCGATTGGAGCAGTGCCCTTCGACGGGTTCAAACGACTGAGGACCTCAAATTAGTTCTGCAGTCGTCTGTCAGTCTGACCCTCTTATTTTCGTATAAATCTTTGGGTAAGGTAGGATACTATCTTCTGGATACAATCTCGGATATTTTTAACTGGATTTATTACATATTCCTATATGCCGGGCTTAAAAGAGCGGCCGGATTGGACAAGAATAAGGCTTTAATAATAACTATAATTTCAGCCGGGGTGTTTGTCGCGGCAGGTGCCGTTTTTGTCATTGTAATCTGAAAATGCTGAAGTGAAAAGATTAATGGGACAAATACGAAAACCGCTTATTGCGGCCATGATAATGCTCTGCACCTCACTTGGATTATATGCAGAGCCTTTCAGTATCGGAGAATTGGTAAAGGCTGTAGTAAAGAATTCCCCGGATTATAAAAAAAATGAGGCTCTTTTGAATCGTTACCGTTTTGATGATCTAGTCTCCCGGGCATCGCTTAAGCCTGCCCTAAGTGTAAACCTGCCCCTGACTTTTAATGATGCTCTGAAGCAGAAGCTTCAGAGCGGTGTCGAATTAAACAATGAGTATCTCCTTTCCGTTG
>JBFMGN010000926.1:0-1830 GCA_040752435.1 Spirochaetota bacterium | reverse complement strand
GTGCCATCCCTGGTCGTTGAACTTGGGACCACCCCCCGAGAGGAATGCGGTGGCACAGATTCTGTCGTGCCCTGAAGCCCTTGATACGCGGGAGTTTCTATTTTTGAAGTGTCAAACTCAAGTTTGAGTAAGTATTGAAAGGAGACAAGATGACTAAAAAAGCTCTTCTTGAAAGATTAGAAATCCTCAGCAAAAAACCCAACGCGGAATGGCTATCTGAATTGGATGAAAGAAAGTTGCAGGAACTGGAATTTCACAACCAAGACAGGGATCAGAACATTGTAAGCAACCTTCCCAGCGATACATATGAGAAACTGCATGGAAACAAAAAATTTTATCGTACAGTTAAACTGTCCACAGATTACGTGGATACATGGATAAAACAAAACAGCCCCGGTAAAATATTTCTTGATTACGCGTGCGGAAACGGAGTCAACGCTATAAAGGCGGCCAGGGCAGGCGCCGACCTTTCTGTAGGTTTGGACATAAGCGATGTTTCCATACGTAATGCATGCTTGTCAGCTGAGGAAAATGGCGTTTCGGGCATCACATATTTTATTCAAGGTGATTGTGAAAATACCGGACTTCCTGTCGAGTGTGTAGACGTAATAATATGTTCGGGAATGCTACACCATCTGGATCTCAACTATGCTTTTCCAGAATTGAAAAGGATACTGAAACCGGGCGGAGTTATACTGGCTGTGGAGGCCTGTGACTATAATCCCTTTATAAAGCTGTACAGAAATTTGACTCCACAAATGCGTACAGAATGGGAGAAATCCCATATACTTTCCTACAAAGATATAGCTTTTGCATCCAAATTTTTTAAGATAAAGGAAATAAGGCACTGGCATTTGTTCAGCATACTGGGGGTATTCGTCCCGGTTGCTTTGCCCTTGTTGAATGCAATTGACAGCTTTGTCTTAAGGATACCGTTAATTAAAATGATGTCCTGGATGTTTACTTTTGAATTGCATAAAAAGTAGTTATTATCTGGAGCGTGATTGCTTTTGAAACGAATATTTGATGTTACAGTATCATTAGTTGGTTTGATAATATTGATTCCTTTATTCATTATAGTCGCCATTATAATTAAAATAGAATCGGAAGGGCCTGTGTTTTACCGGGGTACCAGGGTGGGCCGCCACGGGAAGCCCTTTATGATCTTCAAATTCCGCAGCATGGTGCAGGATGCTGAACGGTTGGGGGCATCATCAACAGGCGCATCGGACATGCGTGTTACCAGGTGCGGGCGTTTTATACGCAAGTTTAAACTCGACGAGTTTTCACAGCTTATTAACGTTCTTATAGGAAACATGAGCATAGTCGGCCCCCGGCCGGAAGTGCAAAAATTTGTGGATCTGTACACGGAGGAGGAAAAGGTAATCCTGACCCTCCGCCCCGGCATCACGGACTGGGCCTCCATCAAGTTTCACAACGAGGGGGAAATCATAGAAGCGTCCGGGATTGAGGATGCCGATGAAGCTTATGCCAGGCTGATTCGCCCTGAAAAATTGCGCCTTCAACTCAAATATGTGAGGGAGCATAACCTGTGGATCGATATCAAGATTATATTCGCAACCCTGCTCACAATTTTATCAACCCGCATGGGCGGCGGGCCAATCGGAGTTCCAGAGCCTTCATACATATCGCAATCGGGTATAGCTGATAAATACGGGTTATGATCGAATAAAACAGAGGGGAAGAAACGATAATGAGCTATAAGGTGCGTTTTGTCAACCCGGCCAAAAATTATGAAATGATCAAGGATGAGATCGACCGGGCCTATTTTGAGGTGATGTCCAAAGGTGACCTGATCGATCGCAGCCA
>JBFMGN010000925.1:0-1831 GCA_040752435.1 Spirochaetota bacterium | reverse complement strand
AATAAATAAATAGGAATAAATAAATAGGAATAAATAAATAGGAATAAATAAATAGGAATAAATAAATAAATAGGGACACATCCCATTTTAAGGAGTTTCCTTTCTTGGAAAATGGGATGTGTCCCTATTTATCGCTCTATTTATCGCTTGAAACGGAACGCTTCTTTGCCACCGGAAAATCGCGCCGCTTGCCGCGGGACATACTGAAGCGTGCAGCAATGCGCTTGACACAGCTGGATGGCGCCACATGCCTCGACGATTTGCGTATCCCTCCTTCGAACAGGCTGGAGGCCCTGGCTCGTGACCGCGCCGGCCAATGGAGCATTCGCATTAATGACCAGTGGCGCGTATGTTTCCGCTTTGAAAATGGTGACGCTTATGACGTTGAAATCGTTGATTATCACTAAAGGAGATACAGAAATGGTTAAGAATGGTTTGCCTGCAATTCATCCGGGAGAATTCCTGGCAGAAATCTTGAGAGAGATGGGTATATCTCAGGCTGAGTTCGCGCGCACTATCGGGGTATCGCCGATGCGGATTTCGCATGTAATCAAGGGTGATCGTCCGGTGACGGCGGAACTGGCATTGTTGTTCGGTCGTGCGTTTAACCAGACGCCGCAATACTGGCTCAATCTTCAGGCGTCTTACGATTTAAAAATCGCGAAGGCGAGTATCGGTAAGCGCCTTGCTGGCATACATGCCCTCGCACATGCCTAATTTTCCGTCAAGCAATATACCCGAGAATAATTTCAACCTGCGCCTCGACAGCGACGCGCCAAAGGCGGCGCGTCAGGCGCGCGTTCTCAAAATTCATGGCAGGAAGCAAAAGAACTAAATCATAGTTTCCGCTGAACTGCCCTGTAAGATCGGTTTGGTAGGTTATATACTTTTGCTCTCAAGACAGCAAATGACCCAAGAATATTCTATGCAGCCTTTTGTCCCCTTTTGCTATCATTCAAAATAGTTATACCGATAATCTCACCTTTTTCATAGCGGATTATCACGTCATCATCGGTCATCTCGCTGTCATCAGCGTGACCCGGCTTTTTGAAGTTCAGATAAAGGACATCCGCTTCCTCATCATAACTATACCAGATATTTTTATAAGGTATCCCTATAAGGTTAGGGACAATTCAAGCAACTTAGGGGACGTTGATGAATTAGTCAACGTCCCCTCTTTTCCCTTTCCCTAAAACATCCCTGTAACTACTTTTTCAATATCCTCCACAGGCTCGTCCTTGAAATGCCGAGCATTTCCGCAGCCTTTGATTTATTATCATCAACATATTCGAGCACTCTCTCTGCGTACTCTTTGTTGAGTTCGTCAATTGTCTTAACCTTGTTGGGGTCTATTGTTTCAATCTGAAACAGTTTTATGCTCTGCGGAAGACTCTCCGGAGTGATGCGTGATGTTTTTTCCAGGATTACTGCCCTTTCGATTATATTTTCCAGTTCCCTGACATTTCCGGGGAAACCATATGACATGAGTATGTCCATTGCATCCTTTGTGAATCCATTTATCTTCTTGTTAGCCTTCTTGGAGTGTTTGTCTAAAAAATATCTGCTCAGGGGGATAATATCCTCTTTTCTCTCGCGGAGGGGCGGGATGTAAATGTCCATAACATTGAGCCTGTAATACAGATCTTCTCTGAACCTGCCGTTTGATACAAGATTTTTAATATTCTGGTTTGTGGCAGCCATAAACCTCACATCCACTTTTATCGACCTTGTGCCCCCGACTCTCAAAAAATCCTTATCCTCAATCACCTTCAATAACTTGGCCTGCAGGTTGGATGACATCTCTGCAATCTCATCGAGGAATAATGTACCG
>JBFMGN010000924.1:0-1834 GCA_040752435.1 Spirochaetota bacterium | reverse complement strand
TCGGGGCAGGTTCTGGTGCAGATGGAAGATGATATTGTTCAACTCCAGATGCAGCAGGCCTATTCGGCCTGGCAAGCGGCAACTGCACAATCCGATAAGGCCAGGAAGGGAGTGCGGACGGAGGAGCTTGAAAATGCCAGGGCATTACTTAAGCAGGCTGAGAAAGATTTGACGGTGGCTGAAGAAAATTTCAAACGGACGGAACAATTGTATAAACAGGGCGCGCTCGCAAAGGCTCGCTATGAAGAGGTAGAACGTTCTTTTCAGTCAGCCCAGACCCAGGTTGAGAACGCTAAAAGGAATGTCAGCATGATGGAACAGGGGGCAAGTCCGGAAGAGCTCAAAGCGGCGGAATCCAATGCAAAAGCACTGGAAGCCCAATATAATCTGGCAAAGTTACAGGTGGATTACACACGGATTAAGGCTCCAATTTCAGGCAAGGTTGCAAAACGGTTTGTAGACGAAGGCAACATGGCCGGTCAGAGTACGCCGCTTTTATCCATCGTCCAGGAGGATCCGATCAAAATTGAGGTGCCCCTTCCTGAAAAGTACTATGAAATTTTTTCCAACAATTCTAAAAACAAAGAGGGTCTAGCGGTCAAAATTTATCCGGCCGCCTTCCCGGATGCACAACCGATCATGGCAACGGTAACCGCTATAAGTCCGACCATCGACCCGAAAAGCAGGACTTTCACCGCGACAGTTGATCTGGAAAATAAGAACGGTGAACTTCGCAGCGGGATGTATGCCAATGTCGAGTTTGTTTTGGAAAGAGTTGAGAATGCCATGCTGGTGCCTTCCGGGGCGGTGGTAAGCCGGAATGAGAAAACAGGCGTATTCACGGTGCATGAGGGCAGTTCCCTTACGGCCCTGTTCACTGAAGTAGAAATCGGTCTTTCCACTCTGGAGGAGACGCACATAGTTTCCGGCCTTAAGGCGGAGGCGGAAGTAATAAAGGAAGGAAATGCCTTTCTCGCCAACGGGCAAAAGGTAAAGGTTTTGCACTAGTAATCCATGAGTGTTGCTTCCATATCCATTAAACATCCGTTGACCACGATTCTAGCATTCATCACCATGGGTGTCCTGGGAATCATTTCTATTCTCAGTCTTGGAAGGGAACTTTTTCCCGATGTAACTTTTCCTACAGCCGCGGTTTTTACCGTTTATCCCGGTGTCGGCCCGGTTGAGGTAGAGTCGAGTGTTACAAAACTAATAGAGGACGCTGTATCGACGATAAACGGCGTCCAGCAGGTCTCTTCCAGTTCGGCAGAAGGTATTTCCCTGGTTACAATCAATTTCAACTGGGGACGAAATATGGATACCATCGTCGCTGATATCCGCGAAAAATTGAACAGCGTGGAGAGTGACCTTCCGGAAGGGGCCCACAGACCGGGGGTAGTCCGGTTCAATCCGGAGAACCTTCCGGCCCTCATCCTGAATGTGTATTCCACCACCCCTGGGGTTGATATACGGCGCATGGTTGAGAAGGAGGTAAAAAGCGAACTGGAGAGAATAACGGGCGTGGCCTCCGTGGATATATATGGCGGGAAAATAGCAGCGGTTACGTGCCAGCTTGATCTTGATTCAATTTCCAAAAAAGAAATTTCCATTCTCCAGATCTTAAAAGTATTTCAGGGAGAAAACATCAATCTTCCCGGTGGTTCTTTAAGCCTGAAGGAGAGATTTATCATTTTAAGGACCCTGGGGGAATTCAGGAATCTCGATGATATCGGTAATGTTCTGGTAGGGTACAGGGAAAATGTGCCTATTTTCTTAAAAGATGTGGCTGATATAAGCCTCTCTTTTTTGCCCCAGGAGGAATTTGCCAGGGCCG
>JBFMGN010000923.1:0-1835 GCA_040752435.1 Spirochaetota bacterium | reverse complement strand
TTGATGTGTTAAAAAAAGCTTTGTATTTTAATTTCCATTATCTAAAAGATATAATTATTACAATCGCCGGGCAATTGCCCAATGAACCCTATTTTCTGGAACCAAACCGTCAAAAAGATTGAGAAATTAAAAAAAAAGAAAAGTCGTTGACAAAAGGATTTCCATCGGTATAATTTTAGTCAAATAAGGTAATTAAAGGAGCATAGGATGAAACGGTTCGTCATTCTTCTATTGATAGTTTTGGCGCTGGTCTTAACAGGTGCATCCGTATTTGCGGAAGAATCATTGTTGATCAATTTTTCATCTTTGGCAGCGGATTACACAACGGGAGATTCACAGACTCCGAATGAGAGTAAAGCCACCCTTATAGACTTCAGTGATAAAGCCGGCACGGGCTTTACTGAAGAAGATAAGGCATTAATGAAGACCTCCCTTGCCATGAATAACTGGGAAATTGAGCTGGCTTCGTCATCAAAGACTGTTATAAACCAGTCATTTTCCATGACCAAAGAAGTACCTGTGCGGGATGATGCCCGAAAGTTCGGCGGTGAAAAGGTTATGGGTATCCGTATCCATTTCCCTCTGGAGTCTTATAACTCCTGGGCGCTTGTTAAACCTCCCTTTGAAATTCCAGCCTATATGCAGAAGACTATTGTTAACGAGGATGGTACTATTGCGCTCGATCCCGAAGACACGCAGGGTAACAAATTCGTCGGTTACGGGGTTTTAAAGAATGTTGGCGAGATTAAAAGTGTATCCATGTGGGTTTTGGGAATGAATTTTCCAATGGGTATTGAGCTTATTCTTAAAAATCAAAACAACGAAGAGAAAGCCTTATTTATGGGCTATCTCAACTTCGACGGGTGGAAGGAAATGACCTGGATAAATTCAAATTACATCCAGGATGTTAGGAATCGTGAAATGGAGAGATATCCGCTTTATCCGAAGGCCACTCCATCCTATAAGCTCGTTGGTATAAGGATTATGAAAGATAAAGAACAAGAGGGTGGAGATTTTATAACGTATATAAAAGAAATTAAAATGGTTTATGATAAAGCCGTGCTTACCCTGGATATGGATGTCAATAATGAACAAGTTTGGGGTATTCTCGGTGAGCGTGAACAGGCACGAAGAACGTACGAGTTTAATAAACTTGGTGAAATCCAGGTGCTGAGAAGCCTCGAACGGAAGAAAATGCATCAAGGACAGACTGCTCCAACTACAGGTGCTGCAACCACACAATAGCGAATAATTTTAAAATTAGAGAGAATTAAGAATAAAGGCTGTCCTTAAAGACAGCCTTTTTATTCCCAACGGAACGAAGCTACCCACCTTTATTGCCCAAGCTTCTCGCCCCCGTAGGGGCTATGGGCCTTAAGCCCGTAGTTCTTCATTAAGGCTGTTTTTTGGGAATTTTTTCCAGATTCAGCGTGGCTCCGGCTGTTGCCCGGAATAGATACCCTCCCGGGCCGGGGTTTGAAATACCTAATAGTATTCCCTGTCCAAAGCTGTACAGGCTGCTGTCCAGCCTGATAACTATAGTCAGGTACTCAGTTGCTATAATATCAACCTGGTTTCCAATGACCAACGAGTTTAGAGTGTGAACAACCGTGGAACTGCTGTCAATAAAGGTTTTCGACAATTGTTGAAATCCCAGTGAGATCAGGATCTTATAGGGTACGTTTTTCTGAAAAATATCGCTTTTAAAAGAATATTCAACGAGACTATCGACAATTTCCTGGGCCGCGCTGGCTTTTTGCACAAACTTTCTTGAGTTTATATTGAGAGAGCAGATAGCGTTCCTCACATAATAGCCGAAAGAGATATCATTCCTT
>JBFMGN010000922.1:0-1836 GCA_040752435.1 Spirochaetota bacterium | reverse complement strand
CGTCTCGGCATTTGGCGGTACAACAGAACTTTTTTATCGTCATGGCGCATTAGGCTTTCTGTACAGTATTTATTCGATAACCATCATGGATATTTCTGAACCTAAGAACCTGCACGTGGTCGGACACATTAACACTCTATCGGCATTAGGCATTCCCCTCGGGATGACCGTGGTAGAAAACTTATTAGTTATCCCGATGCTGGAAAAGGGATTGAAAGCCATGGATATATCTCGTCTTGAGGATCCTCAGGTTGTGGACTTTATGCCTGAGATCGAATTTGCTGAAGACGTGACGTCCCTCGATCATTGGCTTTTTATAGCTGCAGGTACTGAACTAAAGATAATCGATCTGACAAATCCTCAAAATCCAATACAGAAAAGAAATATCCCTGCTTCCCTTTTTCGTTTACCTAAAGAAAAGATTCCCCAAGGTTATCGAGAAGATTTTACTTCCGTCGAGTCAGTTCGATTTACAGATAATGGTTATCTTGTTGTGGTAGGAGGTAAAATTATTACCAAATATGATTCCGAAGATGTTAAATATCTTTTTTATTACAGTACGGTAGACATTCGTAATCCAAATGAATCTAAGATTGTCGATGTCGGTCTTTTCGAATATACACCTTTCGTTCCCCCTAAAATCATCGGAAACCGCGTTTTTTTTATTGTGCTTGGAGGGCTTGATATTTTTGAAGTTTCCGATGAAGGCGCGTTTTTGAAATTGGGAGAGATCATACCCGAGAGCCGCGATATACCAAGCCAACTTGGATTTCCTGCCTTGGATGGTAACTTTTTATACTCTCCGTACCTTAAATTCTATGAAGGGATAGCACCAATATTGAAATATGATATTTCTGACATTAAAAATCCTCGATTGGTTGAGGATTTTACAATGATTGGTCAATCTTTATTTGTTGAAATTATAGGAGATACATTCTTCTATGAGGAATTGATAGATAATCCTCGACTTATAGCCAGGGACCTCCGCAAATCCAATCTGCCAATTATAGGAGAATTGATCGTATCAGTCATGCCGGATTCGATAGGCGCTGAAGGTTCTGTTATTAGTACGATAGATACTCTTGCTGGTCGATTTATGACATATGATATCCATAATCCCAATATTCCTAAATTTCTTGGATTTACAACGGCGCAAACATCCGGCATGAATATGACTCATTTTGGGAATTATGCGATCGCCGACAAAACCATTTTCGATGTCGTTGATCCTCAGAAGCCCAAACTGTTGGGAAAACTTACAATATCGATTCCTCGTGAATATCCGGAAGTTGGGATTATTCCCGATGCTGCCATCACTGTGAATCATCTTTTTACTCATCATGGGGGTATTTATGTTCTTGCTGAAACATTTGAAGATGACTTATTAAAACCCTATTTGATCTCCTACGCTTATGGGCAAGCGGAACCATTAGAGCAGATTGCTTATATTCCGTTATCGACGACGCCGGAAGTGGCTGCTTTGGGAGACCACTATCTCGTAGTAGGCTCTGGAAGCAGAGCTGATCTCAACGAAGTCGGAAAGGGAACGGTTGCCATTTACGATGTAAGGAATCCTTCTGCTCCACGCTTTCATAACACTTTTGAAACAGGAGCAGTGGATGCTCTCGCCATAGATGGGAATCGCTTGTTTGTAGCAGTAATCGGTCCCGTAGGATCTCAAAATATTTATGTATATGACATTAATGAGAATACAATAGAACAACTTCCATCCTATATTAGTTTAGATGGTGCTTTCTCTCGACAATTTTTGCATGACCAAGAAATTTTCCTAATCGCTCGGGATGGAATCCTTTATGGAGCCTTTAATACTATTTC
>JBFMGN010000921.1:0-1847 GCA_040752435.1 Spirochaetota bacterium | reverse complement strand
AAGGAAGGTGGCGAAAGAGAAACCACCCCAAAATAAAAAACCACAGAACGGATATGCCGAAAACAAACCAGTGGGGGAGGGGCAGCACCAAACCCATAACAAGTCCCACACCCAGCCAGAGCATACGCTGATGTTTCTTTTTTAATTGTACCATAATGTCCTGTCTATTCGAATGCCTGAGAGTGGGCATTTTTATCGTATCCTGTTTCCAGTACATCAGTAACTATTTTTTCTAAATTTTTTGCAAAGTCAAGATACTGAACGCTACTACGAACCTGCTTCCGGTAGGCAGGATTCGATGATTGTTGGATTAATGGAATAAAATCTTCGATGCGCTGACGAAGGTGCCCTCTCTGGATCGGGAGTGAAAGGATAACACCGGTTTCCCCTGATTGAATGACTTCGGCACATCCATTCCGATCGGTTGTCAATACCGGTACTCCCATAGCCAGGGCTTCCAGGGAGGCATTACTGAAAGGATCATAGTGCGTCGGCAGGATAAATCCATCGGCCAGGGTAAAATACCGGGAAGCTCCTTCCTGCGGCCCTAGAAAATGGATGCGCTCGGGAACCTTGAGCCTGCTGGCCATTTTTTGATATGGCTTTTCTTTCCCTTTGCCAACAACGAGCAGATGAAATTCGGATGGCAGGTATTGCATACCCTGAATTGCATATTGTAATCCTTTTCTCTCAAAGCCTGACCCGATAAATAAGAGAAAATGAGAAGTTGCAGGAAGCTGATGTTGTACCAGGAGCTGTTTTTTTATCTCATCCTTATGATGAAAGAGGTATTCAAAGGACTGCCACTCAACGCCGTTATGGACGACCTTGATTCTCTGGGGTGGAATATGGTAGGAAGCCGTGATTTCCTGCCTTATCATGTCTGAATTACAGTAAAGCCTCTTGAGTAAAGGGCTCTCGATGGCTTTTTTTTCATAGCTCAGCTTAAGGTGATGAAATATACTGAATGAGCGAAGGATGCGGGCGGGGACACTCCTGATTTCATCCCGATGTCTGAGAAAGGTTCGATGTGTTCCCCCTCCTGCCCGCAGGTGAGTCTGTCCGGCGGTATAATCGATGCCAAAAATGGCGACATAAGAATGAGACTGCACATGGCGGCTCACTGCCTTTTGGAAGGAAACCAGCCGCATGATTCTCCCCCGGCTCCTCTGTCCCAACGTGGTTATCGAAAGCTGAGGATGTCTGTTTGGCCAGTCCTGGCCTGGCAGCGTGAGGAGATTGACCGCGCAGCCTGCCCCAAGAAAGGCATCGATGAGCTGGTTTGAAAACTTTTCAGCTCCGCCATACGGGGTATAGGTAGCTTTGATAAAAGCAACAGTTTTTCTTGGTGAGATAATCTCTCTCCTTTTGGTCAGAAACTAATTGGTCAGTATTTTGTTTTTTACCTTGACAGCTAAACTTACCTTAGATGATAATACGTATCCGGATTGTATAAATCTTCCAGAGCATGCAAAAATTATTGGATATTTTAACAAATTATCAGATACCTGACAACTGGTCATGAGAATTCTTACTGTTTCTAATTTCTATCCCCCTTACTACAGAAGCTGGTATGAATTGGGCTGCCATAGTGCGATGGAAGGGCTCAAGGCACTAGGCCATGAGATCAAGGTACTTACCAGTACTTACAGGGTCGAGAGCCCGCAAATTGACGGCGAAATTTATCGGTGGCTACAGCCTTGTTTTCAGAGAAAACCCGGCACCAAGGCTATCTTCCATGTTGAAACCGTCAACCAGATAGCCTTTAAACAGGTTTGCAGAGAATTCCAACCGGATGTTGTTTTTTTCTGGAGCTTAACGCATATTTCTATCTCTCTTGCATTTCT
>JBFMGN010000920.1:0-1847 GCA_040752435.1 Spirochaetota bacterium | reverse complement strand
GGTATATTCAGGATTTCGAACGCCTCCTGGAGTTCGCCAAGGAAAAGGCGCCGATCAACAAGATCTGCTTCTACACCGGCCTGAGCGAAGGCCTGGCCAGGGAATACCTGGACATAATTTCTGAGAATAGACTGGTGAAAGAGTAGCGGTCGGTAGACCGTATTACCACTTGATGGCTGGTGAAGTTTCAAAAATCTATTGTTCCGCAGAACACATAGAAAATCAGCGACATCGGTGAGAACTGCAGTTCGATCATGCGGTAGGTAGTAGAAAACCGCCAATTGATTTATGATAGCATCAACAGATCTCTGGTCATCGATCAGTTGCCAGATGGACGCTGCTGTGCTAGACAACCGACATTCTCGTCCCCCCCGTATATATTGAAGCCTGATTTTCCCATCGGAGATGGTTTCGCTCATCACTCCTTCGCTAACTTGCGGAACAACCGAACTTATGTTGGTATAGAATTGCTGAAGTCTTTCTTTGACCCATTCGCACTCTTCAACGATGCACGTTTCTCGATTATGGACCGGACCAAGAGGAGAATAAAATAGACATGGACGGCAACAACTAAAGAACTCACAGTCTTGACACGTGACAAACTTCCTGTAGTTCGTCGCCGCACTCAGAAATCTCCGGACGGACCGAAAATACTCCGAGTGATAGACCTCGTCTTTCGCAGTTACGTCCTTAATATTGATCCTCTGAAATGGAAAGAGCCCATCTTCGCTGGCTTTCAAGCCGTAATCCGGAGCAGAGCATACTCCACAGGGATGGACCAGTCCATCTGCTTCAAGCAACCACGTTTTGTTCCCCGCCGAGCATTTAAGTCCCTGGGGACTAACAACTGCGCGAACCCCATGTCGTAAGTTCAAGTACTTTACGTATAGGGGACGGCTATCCAGCTGAAGGGAAATCTGTGGATAAGCTCTAGCCATCTCCACAATAACGTGCTCAAGAGCAGAGAGAGCTTGCCCCATCGGATAGGCCAAATGATCAACATAGGTCAATGCCTTAGAATTCTTATATAGGAAAATATAGTTGAGCCAGTGGATGCCCCAGTTGTATACTAAGGGGAAAAAATCACCTAAAAGTGTTTCTCTTTCTAACAAGGGGCGAGTCAGTGTAACTACTAGGCCAATGTGGATTGGTTTTCCTCTTCGTTCGTTCTCCTGCACAAGACATTCCACTCCTCTCCGGACCTTCTCAAATGTTCCCTCCCCCCGGATTTCATCATTGGATTTCGGCTCTGGTCCATCTAAGCTTATTGCCATTTGCTGGACTCCGACATCCACTAGACGCTCGGCCATTGCTGGCGTAATGAGAGTGCCATTGGAATTGACCGTAACCCTGAGGCCACGCTTGACTGCCTCTGCGAAGATTTCGAGAATATCCTTCCTGAATAGCGGCTCTCCTCCAAGGAAGTGGATCTGTTCGAACCCAAAATCTGCTATTTTTCGCACAGTTTCCAGCGCTTCATTGGGAGTCAGGTCGGTCCCAGTTGTGCAGTTCGGTGCAGCGTATTTATCGTAGTTGTAGCAATGCACACACCGCAGATTACAGCCTTTAGTGACATCCCATAGGACGACTTTCTTTCCTTGTTCCTGCATGGAGGCTATAGTTTCTTTTCTCATATACGATTTACCCGGCCTTTCTGGCTCTAACTGAGCATGTATGGTTGGGAAGGCACTGTCAAGTCCACTAGCTTGTTGTTAAAGCAACTTCATATTATTACCTTCCTCGCAAATCCTGTACCCAAAAAGTTATAATCCACTTCTGTCCTACGCTCATCTCTAATGTTTATAACCCTTTTTTCACTTTTGATAGGCATAGTATACCTCCTAAGA
>JBFMGN010000092.1:0-8685 GCA_040752435.1 Spirochaetota bacterium | reverse complement strand
AACCGCAAGACCGGTATCATTACAGAAAGACTTTGGTGTTTTAATAATTCGACTGGAACGATTAACGGAGAAAGCAGGGACTCTTTGAAACATATAAGTAGTTTCAAGAATGTTCAAATAGCGATTAACCGTGGGCTGAGATACCCCAATATCCCGGGCCACTTCCGATTGATTGAACAGTTGCCCGGAACGAAGAGCAGCCATCTCCATTACCCTGCGAAAATCAACCAGATTCGCAATTTGTGATATTTGACGAAGATCCCTTTCCAGGTAGGTGGATACATACCCGTCCCACCATCGAACAGAGTCATCGGTTGAAGCCAGACGTAATAAGGGCGGCAAGAAACCACGAAAAAGAATGGGAAAAATATCAGGAACATTATCGGGTAATTCAACCTCGGCCGGGAAGCTACTGTTCAGAGTATTTTGAAGAAAATCAGGTTTTACTCTTTTATACACTTCTCCAAGGGAGAGGGGATCGAGAATGAAGTAAACCGCTCTCCCTGCCAAACTTTCACTTACCTGTTGCATGAGAAGTATATTTGCAGAGCCGGAAAGCATAAAACGTATATTTTTCAACCGATTATCTACGGTTTTTTTGATTGAGGAGAAAATTTCCGGAACTTTCTGGACTTCATCCAAAACAACACTCTCCGTTCCCGCCCAGAGCGCTTCCGGTTTTTCCTTTGCCTGTCGTAAAGCATCATAATCGTCAAAGGTAATATACCGCCACTGAGTGAATGGTTTTTCATGTCTCAAAAGAGTACTTTTCCCAACTTGCCGCGCCCCGGTTAGAATAACAACAGGATGTTTCTCAATTGCATTTTTTAACAAAGGCGAAATCCAGCGAGGCAAATATTCAACAGTACTTGAATAAAAGTTATTCACGCTATGAATAATATGTTATACGAGAATGCCAGTCAAGGATTTACTTAATCAACCCACCTGAAAAAATCACTTTTATGGCCTCATCCATTGTTATTTCGACCGGGATAATATCTTTTTCTTCAACCAGCATTAAAAACCCGGTGGTTGGATTAGGGGTCGTGGGCATAAAGACCGTATAGTACACTTTTTTTCCATCAGGAGTAATTTTTTCATTACATTTCCCCGTCAGAAAGGCCAGAGCGTATTTCCCTTTTAAGGGGTATTCGATCAACACAACTTTTTTCTCTGAACTTCCCGGATTTCTGAAAATGAGATTGAATAGTTGTTTGAAAGAGTTATAGATCGGTTTTATGCCCGGAAGAGAGGTTATTGCGGTCTCAACCAATTTTTGAATTTTCGATCCCACCAATGATTTGGCGATAATACCAATGAGAATCGTGATAATTATAAAAACAGCTATCGTAATAAATACCGTAATAATCTGAAAATATGACTTTTCATTAAGCGGCGGGGGGAGGAGAATCGTTACAAAGTCAAAAAGATTGTAGGTAAACTTAAAAAAAAGATAGACCACATAAGCTGTCAGGCTTAGAGGCAACAAAGCGAGAAAGCCCTCGAGAAAATGCGTTTTAAGTTTTTGAATCAGGCGGGCCATAAAATCACCCTCCTTACATGCCATTTGGATCCGATATAATTAGAGGCAAGTTTTTGTTTTTATTCAAGAGACCTTTTACTGCCGAGACACGTTCCACTTTCCCATTAAAAGAGGTTTCCCTGAGCGTCGAATCTCAAGTCATACGGTCCTGCCAGTATGTCTAGATGGCTGTTCTTTTTTACTTCGTCAATCAGGTTTTCAGAAACTTCTATCTCATTCAGCCTGAGGGTATTCTTGATTCGCACCATTCTGACCCGGGTTTTATCCAGGAGATTGCATGTTTTAACGGCAGCCTGAATGGCATGTCTATCGTTCTTCAATACCATGGGTATTTTTACACTTAGTGGAACCGTGGTAGTCAGGGAATTGGGATACGTCTGGTCAAATACGAATTTGCCGTAAGCCCGTCGCGTAGTGAAATCGGCAATACCGAGGCCGTTGGCATTGCCGTGGGATTTATTCGTAATATCCAGCACGGCTATGCGGGTGATATTCGGCCCGCCGCTTGCATAGGGAGTGTGGTAGCGTCCGACCACATTCGTATCAAACCCCGTCCCGCTTATGTCTTTACCGATTTCATCGATGATAAGCACATCCAGATTGTCGAAGAATAGTTTAGGAGAAAACCGCCTAGCCTCTTCCAGCAGGAGAGGCTCCATTATTTCTATTTCTTCATTTCTTAGTATTTCTATGCGGTATGTTTCATGGCAGGCGTTCTCCAGCAACCCGATTCCGAATAAAATCTTTGATTTTTGCAGGGCCAAACGCCCGATGGCCGGGATATTTTCCGCCATTCTTCCGAAACCCAGTTCATGGCATATAGAGGCACCCTGCTGTTTCCCAAGGCCGATAGCGATCATTTTCATAAGTCCGCTTTCAAACTTCCCCCGGAATGCCACGTGAGGTTTTATCCGGTTGACTATAACAACGCCATCTGCCTCGTAGGCCAATTTATCAAAGTAGACCGGAAGGTTGTTGTCCGTCGTACCGATTTGAAGAACTTCCATGGCAGCGCGTATCGGTGCACCAATGTAGTTCTCGTTGAACCCCATATTAACCAGCATGCTTTTCTGCCCCACCGCCGTCGCTCCGCCATGGCTTCCCATGGCCGGCACCAGAAAAGGATCAGCTTTTAAACGCTTTAATTCCCGGACAAGGAGTTTGACAACCAACGGCTGGTTGGTAATCCCCCGGCTTCCAACCGCCACGGCTATCTTTTGGTTCGGCATAATCGGGTGTAGAACACCGGAATCGGCCAGTTTATTTAAAAATTCCTCTTCGGGATTCTTAATCGAGGGATGTTCGAAGTTCTGTTTAACTTTAACCATTCGGGGAATAGGGATGGGATCCAGTAATGTCTCTAAAATACTCACACTCTAAGCTCCTATCGATATTATAATAGTATCCATTTTATCTTAAAAATGCTCTATAATAAATAAGTGATTTGAGATATGCATCCATCCCCATATACGCTTTCATGGCACACCAATATTGCCTTAATCGACAGGGAGGCATGGAACGCCCTGGCAGGGCCGTTAAAAACACCAATCCTGGAATGGGAGTGGTTAAACGAACTGGAGCGTTCTGGCAGTATTGCACCCAACACAGGGTGGTTACCGTCTCATTTGACTGTCCGGTCAAAATACGGGCTTGTTGCCGCGGCTCCCCTGTATATCAAAACCCACAGTGAAGGCGAGTTTGTCTACGATTACATTTGGGCCGAAGTTGCAGAAAAACTGAAAGTAGACTATTACCCTAAACTAATCGGGATGAGTCCCGCGACTCCTTCTATCGGTTACCGTTTTCTCATTGATCCGAAAGAAGACGGCAATATGATCACCCGTATTATGATGGGAGAGATAGACCGGTTTTGCAGGGAAACGGGATTGTCTGGGGTTAGTTTTCTTTTTGTCGATCCTGAATGGAAAACCGCGGTTAATAACTTCGGTTTAACCCCATGGCTCCATCAAAGTTTTGCCTGGCAAAATGAGGATTATAAAACCTTCAGTGATTACCTCTTGCGATTCAATAAAAACCAGCGCCGGAATATAAAACGGGAACGGGCAGCGTTGAAAAGTTCGGATATATCAATCCGCATTTTACCGGGCAATGAGGTTCCCAAATCATATTATTCACTGATGTACCATTTTTATAAAAACACGAACGATCAGTTCGGCCCCTGGGCCGCCAGATATCTGAATAAGAAATTTTTTGAAGGCTTACACGCCCATTATAGTCATCGTCTCCTTTTTGCAGCCGCTTTTGAAAGCTCAAATACCGGTCTCCCGGTTGGTATGTCTTTATTGCTCCATAAAGACGACATATTAATTGGAAGATATTGGGGAAGCAGCCGAAAAATAAATAATCTTCATTTTAATGCCTGTTACTACACTCCCATAGAATGGGCTATCCAGAACGGCATCTCCACCTTCGACCCGGGGGCCGGTTCTCCCCATAAAATACGGCGGGGCTTTAAAGCGGTTTCGAACTATAGTCTGCACGGTTTTTATAATGCCGGGCTTAAGAGAGTCTTCGAGACTTATATTGATGAAATCAACCGTCTGGAGCAGGAACAGATTGATGTTTTAAATTCAACACTGCCGTTAAAACACGTTTAAGCAAAAGCTAAAGACTAAGGTTTGTTTTGCAGTCAATTCCCTTTATCTTGACATGGATTAATCCCGGCATTATAAACTTGAAAGATCGAAGGTATGAATATTTTATTGACAAATGATGACGGCATAAATAGCCCGGGTATTCAGGTATTACAAAAGGCATTGAGTAAAAAACACAATGTCTGGGTGGTTGCACCGGATGGTGACAGAAGCGGTATTTCTCATTCCATTACATTAAAAAAACCGGTAAAGATGATAAAAGTCTCGGAACAAGTCTTCGCCTGTGACGGAACGCCGGTGGATTGTATCCTCATTTCCAATCAGGGGGCAATTCCGGTAAAACCGGATATTGTAATTGCGGGAATGAATTTAGGATCGAACCTCGGATCTGATATACTTTTTTCCGGTACGGCCGCCGCCGCCCGGCAGGCCGCCTTGCTTGGTTACACCGCCATCGCAACCAGCATCGACAGTTTTGAACCACCCTTTTATTTTGATCTCCCCACGGAATTTGTGGAAGAAAACCTGTCTGCCTTCAAAGCAATTTGGACACCCAGCCACTTTATCAACATCAATTTTCCGAATGTAAAAAATGCCGGATATAATATAGAGATCACTCACCTGGCTCATCTCAAATATACCAGTACGCTGACAAGTTTTACCGCGCCCACCGGCGAGATTTATCATTTTTACAGGGGCACCCTGAATGGTATAGCCCCTGAAGACGGCTCTGATTGGGCCGCAATTTCACGGGGGAATATATCCATATCCCCGGTATATTTACTGCATGTACTCGATAAAGAAGAAGATAATTATTCCCCCGAAATGTTTAAAAAACCAGCGGCTTCAATATGAGGCGACAAGTAGAACAGCTTTAAGTGTTAAAGCGGATATATACCATGGAAAACTTAAAGATTCTCATGGTGAAAAAACAAATAGTATGCCGGGGCATCAAAGATAAACGAGTGATTGAGGCAATGAAAGGAGTCGAACGGCATCTTTTTGTTCCGGATGTAAACAAGATAACCGCCTATGAGGACAGACCCCTTCCTATAGGATACGGGCAGACAATTTCGCAGCCTTATATTGTTGCCCTTATGACGGAGCTTTGCCGGCTTAAAGGGCATGAAAGAGTACTTGAAATCGGGACAGGGTCAGGTTACCAGACTGCAATCCTCTCCCTGCTGGCTAAAGAGGTTTACAGCATCGAAGTAATCGAGCCGTTGGCAAAGCAGGCAAGAAACCGTCTTAAGAAATTAAACTACGATAATGTGCATGTTATCCACGGTGACGGCTACCGGGGATTGCCCGAAAAATCACCCTTTGATGTCATTATCCTGACTGCATCACCGCCGAAGGTGCCGCCGACACTTGTTGAGCAGTTATCGGAAAACGGCATACTGGTAGCCCCGGAAGGAACAACCACCCAGGAACTTGTTACAATAACAAAATCCTTCGGAACAATTAAAAAAGAAACCATAAGCTATGTGATCTTTGTGCCCATGGTGCACATGACACAAAATTGAAGATAACACTGTAAGCCCCTTGACAAAATATGCTTATATGTGCTATATTGCATATGTGAATAAATTCATTGAAAAGTACAAAGCAGTCGGAGAAGAAACCCGGCTAAGAATATTACGTATCCTTATCAAAGCCGATAAAGAGCTCTGCGTCTGCGAAGTCGTCGATACCTTACAAAAACCTCAATATTCAATCTCAAAAGCCCTCACCACCCTGAAAAATGCGGAATTGGTTGAAGAACGGAGGGACGGCAAATATATGCTGTATTCCCTGAAAAAGGAGTCGCCGGTAAACCGGAAAATATTTGAAAGTATCGCCCAACTGCCGGAAAACGATGTTTTGTATCAAAATGACTTTTCCAATCTCACTCAGAGGTCATCTCTTCGGAGTAAAGTGAGATGCGAAGTAAAGCGAGGAATATATGGTAACAAAAGAGAAAAAGCTTAGTATTTTTGAAAAATATCTTACCTCATGGATAAGCGGTGTTACGGTAACCAGAGCCGGTGTATTTAAAAAAATCAGTCCAGAATGGACGAAAGAAGATCGAAAGGGTCTGTTTCTGTGCAGACTAAGCAATACCTTCCGGATGAAATATTCCGTTCCCACGGGGTTGTATGCGGTGGGCGACCCGGACGAAAGTTCCAATGTCTTTGTAACGGCCAATTACAAACTGAGTTTTGATATTCTAAGGCGGGAACTAACGGGGCTCGATGCCTGGGTGCTGGTGCTGGATACAAAAGGCATAAATGTCTGGTGTGCGGCGGGGAAAGGTACCTTTGGTACAAAGGAAGTCATAACTCGAATTAAAACGGTAAAGCTCGATGCGGTGGTTGAACATAGAAAAATAATAATCCCGCAGCTTGGCGCGGCCGGCGTACATGCCCATCTTGTTAAAAAGGAAACCGGATTCACAGTCCTCTACGGACCGGTACAGGCAAGGGATATAAAAGCTTATATTGAGGCGGGGTACAATGCTTGCAAGGAGATGCGAACAGTACAATTTCCAATTTCCGAAAGGATAATCCTGACTCCCATGGAAATAATTCCGGCCTTAACGAAATTGCCATTCTTCGCAGCCGGCCTGTTTATTCTGTTCGGTCTCGCTCCGAAAGGGATTCTCTTTGAACCGGCGCTGTCCCAGGGTTGGCCTTTCCTGATAATGGGGACGGCAAGTATTTTCGCAGGGGGATTTCTAACTCCGGTATTGCTGCCGTTCCTCCCCTTCAGGTCCTTTGCGATTAAAGGACTTATTACCGGTGGAATACTTGCCGGACTTCTGTGCTTCCTGTTTAATCAATCTTTCCAAACCAACATTTTCCTTCTTCTCCTCGCTCTTCTTTTCTTTCCTGCAGCCAGCTCCTACATGGCATTAAACTTTACCGGTGCAACCCCTATTACCAACATCTCCGGGGTTAAGAAAGAATTAAAAACAGCTATTCCCCTCTATATCGCCGCTCTGGTTGTTGCCTTTATCCTTATGGTTCTTTATATTTTAAAGAAATGGAACGTCATATGATCTATCTGCAGCAAGTAGTTACCTTACAATATTTTCCCGAGAAATGCAGTGGCTGCGGGCGATGTATCGAGGTATGCCCGAGGAACGTTTTCACGCTGGAAAACAGAAAAGCAGTCATAACCGACAGAGACCTGTGCATTGAGTGCGGCGCCTGCCAGAATAACTGCCAGTTTGGGGCATTATCCGTAAATTCCGGGGTCGGGTGTGCGGCTGCCTTGATAAACAGTCTGATAACCGGAGGAGAACCGAGCTGCGGGTGCAGCGGTTCGGATGAAGCCTGCTGTGATTCCGGGCCTTCATCTTCGGTATGTTAAGCCGGCGAACCTTTCTGCATATTCAGGCAGGGTTGTTATAAGCTTATCGCAAAATCTTTTTAAAAAATCACAGTTTTCAAGTTCGCGGTTCTTCCCTCTGATTTTTTTAAACATTACAAACTTATAATATTTATGAAAGACTGTTGAAAGGTTATATTTATATTGTATCAGGAGAGGACTCTTAAGGAGCTGTATAATGGGTGTAAAAAATTTTTTTAGTTCAAAAAAACTTCAGATAGTAAATTTTATCCTCATGGTATTGGTACTGACGGTGGCAGTCCCTTTGATTGTCTCTTTTTCTTTTGAATTAAGGCGCCGGCCGGCAAAGGAGACATCCCTCACCGTTCCTGCACAGTTACAGCAGACAGCCCGCCTTACCGGCAGCCAGACAACCGTATCACCGGAAGTACTCCAGAATTCTTTCAGGGAGATTGCCGCAAAAGTTCTACCGGTGGTTGTTGAGGTGGATGTAGTCGATGTATTAAAGCAGAACGCCCCGCAGTTTTCCTCCCCTTTTGATTTTTTCTTTAGCCCTCGGCAGGATGAGAATCAAAACCCCCAGGAACGAGAGTATAAAAGGTACGGACTCGGATCCGGTGTTATGATAAGGAAAATCGGGGATAAGGTCTATGTGCTTACCAACAACCACGTTGTAGGCCAGGCAGAAGAAATCAAAGTGAAACTCGAAGACCGGCGGCAATTCAAGGCTAAGATCGTCGGAAAGGACGAAAAAAAAGATCTGGCCTTGATTGTGTTTGAAACAAAAGAGAATGTTCCCATCGCGGAGATGGGGGATTCCAGCCGGCTAAAAGTCGGAGACTGGGTGCTGGCAGTGGGCAACCCCCTCGGCTTTGAATCAACTGTTACCGCCGGTATTGTAAGCGCAGTGGGGAGAAAATCCCAGCTTGGGAGTGATGTAGCCACGTTTACCGATTATATTCAGACTGATGCGGCGATAAATCAGGGTAATTCGGGCGGGGCTCTTGTCAACCTTGCCGGGCAGGTTGTGGGCCTTAACACCTGGATTGCCTCCCCTTCAGGCGGCAGTATCGGGATAGGTTTTGCAATACCCATCAACAATGCCAAAAAAGCGATTGAAGATTTTATCAGCCAGGGGCGGATTGAATACGGCTGGCTGGGAATAAATATTGGAGATGCTGCGCCTGAGACCGC
>JBFMGN010000919.1:0-1848 GCA_040752435.1 Spirochaetota bacterium | reverse complement strand
TTATTCGTTTTTATTTAAAGATCAGGCTCTTAAGAATTAAAACCATAGACGATCTCCAAAGAAAAATTATTAAGGGGAAAGTCCTGGAATGGGTTGTGGATAAAACCACCAGCGGCCTGACCTTCTCTGGTTTTGAAAATATTGTACCCGGCCGAGCGCACCTTTTTATCACTAATCACAGGGATATTGTCCTTGATCCGGCTTTCATATGTTACGTGCTTATCGATGAATGTATGAAAGCCCCTGAAATCGCCATCGGCGATAACCTTCTGGTGAATGATCTGGTCTCCGACCTTATCAGGGTAAATAAATGTTTTATCGTTAAACGCAACCTTCCAGTACGGGAAAGGCTCAAAGCCTCATTGGAGCTTTCCGAGTATATCTGGTATACCTTATCCCGGGGAATTTCGGTTTGGATAGCGCAGAGAAGCGGCCGGGCGAAAGACGGGGATGACCGCACAAATCCCTCAATCATCAAAATGCTTTACATGTCCCAGCGGAAGGGCGGTTTGGAGTTTTCGGATTTTATCAATGCCTGCCATGTAATACCGGTGGCCGTATCGTATGAACTGGACCCGTGTGACAAGCTTAAAGCCAGGGAACTTTCGAAGAAACAGATAAACGGGACCTACGAAAAACGGAAAAATGAAGATCTTTTGAGTATGGTGAAGGGCATAAAAGGGCATAAGGCCAGGGTGCATGTATCTTTCGGTACAGAGCTGAATTCCCGGTGGAAAAGTGTCCGTGAGGTTGTAGAAGCAATCGACCGGGCTATTCATAAATTATACCGTCTATGGCCTTCCAATTATATTGCTTATGATGTTCTTACCAAAAGTAATAAATTCACCCATCACTATACCGAAGAGGATGCAAATACCTTTCTACGCAGATTCCGTTTTCTGCCCGACAATTTACGTAACATTGTTATGGAAATATACTCCAGGCCCGTAATGAATAAAGAAGCTCTCTAAAGGTTAATGATAGCCAAGAATTTCTTATGGATTTATATCCTGGAACTTAATAATGGGCATTTTTACACCGGTTACACGCAAGATCTTGCCAAGAGATATGAGCAGCATTTAAACGGCACAGGCCGGGCAAAATGCACGCGCAGTTTCAAGCCTTTAAAAATCGCCGGGTGCTGGAAACTTTTCGGCACAAAGGGTGATGCCTTAAGAGTCGAGATTTTTATTAAACGGCAAAGCCGGAAAAAGAAGGAGTCCATTTTATTGCATCCGGAAACCTTAAAAACCAGGATCCTTGATGCTCTGGAGTTGAACCTAGATCTAGTCCCTTATCGCCTCAACGGCCGGCCCGGAAAGAACCATGGGTAGTTATTCGAAGGTCTATTGCGGATTGAAAAAACTACCCGCGGCATTCTTACTTGTATGCATTACACTTGTATATTTTGCATGCAACGAAAACCCCCCTGAAATACTCGAGGTTTTCTGGCAGCTTAACCTGGTAAATGATAAAAAGTCAGGAGCGGCGTATGAGAGTTTGAGCCTGTTTGCCCATACCAGCGACGAAGATGGTTTCGACGACCTTGAATCTCTCTATCTTATAAGTGATGATGAAGAACTGTTCTGGAAGTTAAATGCCGATAATTGGATAAAAAGCGAGCGTGACAATGAAATCTGGGTAGGTTCAAACAACCTGCAGATGGCCGATTACAACTCCATACCTCGCAAAGAATGCCGTTTGATTTTGATTGATAACGCCGGTGAAAGGGATGAAAAGCGAATTTACATCTCCAGCCGGAAAATAAACCTTTCCAACTTTTCTTTCCCGGAGCTTGTGATTGAAAGTGATGGGGTATTGATAAAAAGCAGGTATAAAACCAACTCA
>JBFMGN010000918.1:0-1848 GCA_040752435.1 Spirochaetota bacterium | reverse complement strand
AGCTCTTTTGCGATCGGACTTAAAAATTCCGGATGCGGCAGGGGCAATGATTTCTGTATTTATTCTGGCTTCTATTGGCCTGAGGGCAGGTGTGGCTGTAAACAAAGTCGGCATTGTCGGTGTCATTTTGCCCTCATTGCTTGCTGTGTTTACCGGTATTCTGACAGTCTCACTGGCATACTGTATTTTAATAAGAACGACCAATGTCGGCATGGCAAATGCGGCGTCTATTGCCGGCCATTACGGTGCGGTCAGCAGTGTAACCCTTGCGGTGGCAATTGTCTATATAGAAAATACCGGTACAGCATTTGAAGCTTTTGTCCCGGCACTGTATCCATTTATGGACACGGCCGCGCTGGTTACTGCCGTCGCCCTGAGCCGTACCGGCATGACAGAAAAGCAACCCAACGGTATGCCGGTTGCCGGAGTGATACGGGAAACTGTGGCTTCTAAAGTTACTCTTCTGCTGTTAGGGTGTTTTTTTATCGGATACATCAATGGTGAACCGGGCACAAGAGATGTAATGCCCGTATTTAGTCAAATGTTTCCCGGAGTGCTGGCGATTTTTATGCTAGATATAGGCATAATCGCCGGCAGTCGTTTATCGCATCTGTTGACCGTTGATTGGAAAGTGTTTGCAGTGGGGTTAGTTTTGCCGCCTCTGCATGGCTTTGTTGCAGTTGTTCTGGCTACGGTCATTGGCTTGAGTCCCGGAGGTGCTACAGTATTTGCCGCATTGGCCGCAGGGGCTTCCTACATTTCAGCACCGGCCGTGATGCGTGCGTCTGTTCCTGAAGCTAATCCCTCTCTTTCTTTGGCGATGGCGCTGGGCTTAGCGTTTCCTTTTAATGTTACAGTTGGCATCCCCCTTTACCACCGAGTGGCCCAGCTGGTTACTGTACTTTTTTAAAAGGAAAGGAGCAAACAGTAATGGTAAAAAATGCCTGGTTAGTTGTGATTATTACAGAATTGGCAATAAAAGAAAAAATCATTCGTCTGATTAAATCTTTGGGGACAAAAGGTTATACAGTTTATCAGGGAGTGACCGGTGAAGGAGACAGAGGGGTTCGATCGGGCTCCGGAGGGATTGGTATGTTCGGAGACAATGTGAGAATTGAAACAATTGTGTCAAGCGAGGAAGAAGCTGATACAATTATGCGCGAAGTAAACGAGAAATATTTTAAAAACTTTGCCGGGATAGTTTACGCTTCCGATGTGCGGGTAATTCGGGTTAACAAATTTTTAAGCAGTCGCAAGTGAAATAATAATGATATTTGCCATATGGGCATCACGCGAACAGCGCAATAAATGCCTTCCCTCACACGTCTGTGTGAGGGAACTTTGTTTTTCGGGCGGCCCATAATCTCCGACATAAGTTTTGGGAAAAAGTTTAACCGATACCTCGCGGCAATCATAATATATCGGAGAAAAAGTTAGTTTAAGGAACTTATTTTAGGAGGGCATAAATTAATGGATTCCAATTTGTTGTTTGCCTTTGGCCTGACAGTTCTGGCCGGGTTGTCAACGGGTATCGGCAGTCTTATCGCTTTTATGACCAAAAAGACAAATAAAAAGTTTCTTTCTCTGGGGCTGGGTTTTTCTGCAGGTGTTATGATTTATGTGGCCATGATAGAGATATTTTTTAAAGCGCAGGAATCACTGGTAGGTGAACTGGGAGAGACAATGGGATGCTGGATTACCGTTATCTCTTTCTTTGCCGGGATGTTTCTCATTAGCCTTATTGATAAGGTTATCCCTTCCCCGGACAGTTCTAAAGAAATTGAAAAGTACCTGGAAGGCGAGAAAAGCGAAGAAAAAGATCAGAAAAAGCTTTTAAGAATGGGTACT
>JBFMGN010000917.1:0-1850 GCA_040752435.1 Spirochaetota bacterium | reverse complement strand
AAAAGTTTCTTCAACCGGGAAGTGGACATAACCAGAGACTTTTCTGTTTCAAAGGTGACGGATTCCTGCCCTGGGGGTGGAGAGTTTGCCAACTGTGTTCCTTGCGGAACGAATCCGTCATCTTTTGCCCCTGCGGACAAAATAAACTTCACCGGTGCTCTGGCTGCTTTTGGAGCGAGAAGCGTGACTCCCGCCACATCGAGAAAAGCAAGGAAATGCTTATCGGGAACCCTGTTTAATCTGTCTATTACAATCTCCATCAATCGTGAGAATAGATAGATAATGACCAAGCCAGGGTCATCATCCTGAGACGCCCATTCCGGGGTATAGATGGAAGCAAACGCCCTGGCTTGGTTAACAATGTCTTTCCAGCTTCTTTTGTCTATTAAGGGATTATTGTTCATGGGCCACTCCTCTTCAGTTACGGCTTAGCTTCACAAGGACAGGCTTCCTTCTCCTCGCCGGGATTAGCTTTTGTCAGCAGCTCTTCTAAAACTTGAATCGCCCCACAGATCCGTAACAGCGTTTCGCTCAAACGCGAGTGCTGCATCTCCAGTTCCTGGAGTCTGGCCTTACCGGTTTCAAATTCCTTTTTCAATGCCTTCAGGCGGGTTTGTAATTGCTCCTGCATGGTTCATTCCTTCCCGAAAAATTATATGTGATTGATCTATTTGGCCTGTTTGGGGTGGTCCGGTGAACATCACCCCCCTGTTCTCTCAAGGTAAAATGGATATACAAGATTCCTCCTGTCGTTGGTTGTCTTTACTCTGTACTCTATATTTATATTAAGTTTATTCCGCTCTTCCTTATCTGCTTCAACACTTACATCCAGGGTCTCAATCCTTGGCTCCCACTTAAGTAATGCCTCTTTTACATGAAAGGTAATAAGTGTTGCCGTGGATGTATTATTTGGTGCGAAAACAAGCTCATTAATTCCGCAGCCAAAATCAGGGCGCATAACCCTCTCCCCTTTGGCTGTGCCAAGGATAATCATGATCGACTCTCTGATGCAGTCCTCACCTTCGGAATATTGTATCTTTTTGTTCTTTACGGAGACCGTATACTTCCACCCTTTGCCTAAAAAATCTGCCTCTGCCATGTATCCTCCGATATCCTCCGAATAAAAACGATTCCCGTTACCCTCCGATAAAAACGGTCCCAACCGCCAAAACATTGCCTGCAGGAAGGTCCTCCGGGTCATTGCAGGTTATGGCCATATCGCCATTCCTGGCTGCCATTTTGCCGTTGATCTTGACGGTGCTGCTGCCTATCTTAATGGTGGCCTTGTTTGACGGCGGTTTCTGAAAAGGTCCTCCATGAGGGATGTGGGGTGGCATATTCGAAGCCGTAGAGTCCACCGTGGCCGCTGGCATGCCCATGATTTTGACGTCCTGGCTGAGGTTTCCATCGATAATTCCCATAAATTGATGGGGAAGAAGAGTGGGCACAGGCGAACCGGGAAGTGCCGGTATCATCACGATATGTGTGTCCGTGGCTATAATCTTGTCTCCCTTCTTGGCTGCCGATTGTCCCATAATCAAAGCCCTCCTTGCCGGAGTCCAGGGAATTTTCTCTTTCCCTGCTCCCTTCAGTTGATGTTCACCGTTGCCCCTTTGATGTTCATGTTTCCCGATGCCTTGACATCCATACCGCTGGACGCCTCAATCTTGGTAGCAGCGGAAGATTTCATTTCAATCTCCTTAGCCTGAATGCTGATCTTTCCCTTCGGAGCAGACAGCTCTATATCTTTGTCAGAGCTTATGGTTATCTTGTTTTCTTCAGTGTCAATCGACATAAGGTTCTTCCCTGTCTTGTCGATGATTTCGATTTTCTCTTTCCCCTGCTCGTCA
>JBFMGN010000916.1:0-1851 GCA_040752435.1 Spirochaetota bacterium | reverse complement strand
CGGAATGACCCTGAGCACCGATAATCCGCGCCCGGCGTACTTGCAGCACCTCGCCGGTAACGGGTATTTTGGCATCGGCCCTGGCAACGACAACGACCGTGGCATTGAGAGTTCGGCCTTCCCAGATTATATTTTCTATCTGTGGATATACCACCGTCGGCAGGCCCGTCGCTTCCAGGAAAAGGGAGGCCCCCATGCCCGAGGTGATATTAAGGACTTCCTCGGATAGACTTTTTTTTACAGGATCCACAACATAATCGGCGCCGAGTTTTAGTCCCAGCTCCGCCCGGGATTTTTCAGGTTCAGAAAGAATAACTTTTGAAGCTCCATGCCGCTTCAAAACCGCACAGGCCGCAACTCCGATAGGCCCGCCGCCGAGAATTACAACCGTATCACCCGGTCTGATTCCGCCGCCGCGTTCAATCACAGCGTTATAAGCGACACTCGTGGGTTCGACCAGGCTGCCCAACTTAAAGACATCCTGTTCACTGTACTTTTCTTTCAATGGATTCAGGCTCCAGAGAACTTTCGCCGGGAGCACTATATATTTGGCATACCCGCCGTCTAGGTTGAATCCAATCTCATCGAGACGTTCACAGTGATTCGGCCACCCATCGGCACACGGCCTGCATGTACTGCACCAGAGCATCTCCTCCGTACAGACCCACTCACCGCCTTTGAAGGGTTTATTAGTCTGCTTGTCGATTGCTCCAGGACCGGCCTCCCGAACAATCCCTGAAAGTTCGTGCCCGAGGGTGCAGGGAAACCCGGTCAGCCCGGGATACCAGATATAACCCTTATCATCCTGCTGAGCCATATGCACATCACTGCCGCAAATGCCGCAGTGTTTCACCTCCAGCAGAACCTGCCCTAAACCGGGTTTGGGGATAGCCACTTCCTCCACTTTTAGGGTTGGATTTCGCCATACCTTACTTCCCAGATAAGTCTGTTTCTTTTCGATGTCCTTTGGGCCTAACTTGAACTCGGGCCTGGGCTGCCAGTCAGCATATAACCTGACGGCCTTCATTGTACCTGTCATATTTTTCCTCCTAAAAGCTTTTTCTATTTTCTATAAAATTCAATCTCCGAAGTTTCAAGAGATCCACGCAAGCAGATGGAACTGATCCCTATTCTGAAGGGCGCCTTTAAAAAATATAATTCCTTTCACCTTTTTCAACCGGTGTTTCGAACAATGAGTTCCGGTTCAAGGATTATCTTCCTGGCAACCGCGCCGATTGCGGGAGCGGTTATCAATTCTAATAGTATCTCGACCGCGATTTCACCCATCCTGTATTTTGGCTGGCTGACGGTTGTCAAGGCTACCTCTGGGAAGGATGCAAAGGGGATATCGTCAAAGCCCACTACGGCTATATGACCTGGAACAGACAAGCCGGATTCTCTTACCCCTTGAAGTGTCCCCAAAGCCATGAGATCATTTTCGGCAAAAACCGCCCTGGGATAATCGTTCCTTGCAATCATCTCTTTGATCAGCTTGTAGCCTGTTTCTCTTTTAAAATCACCGAAACGGATATATCGTTCCTCAGGTTTCAGGCCGTATTTCTCAAAGGCCATTTTGTAGCCCTCGAACCGTTCATCCACTGTAAAGGAACCTTCAGGCGCGCCGATGAACCCTATCGGGTAATACCCAGCCTCGATAAGATGTCTGGTCGCCAGAAAACCACCGCGGATATTATCGATAACCACGTAACTTTTATCAGAATTCTTGGGAATATTGCTGACATACACCACGGGGATTTTCGTAGTCAGACCTTTTTCAATCTGATCAACTCTGTCGGAAATGGGCGCAATGATTATCCCGTCCACTCGTTTTTCAATTAAAAGATCGATATA
>JBFMGN010000915.1:0-1856 GCA_040752435.1 Spirochaetota bacterium | reverse complement strand
ACCTTCCTTTTCAGGACTACAAGCTCAGGCGCGTTCCCGACTCCGCCGGCGGTGGCGGAATGCATGTATGCACCGGAAATCTTCGGAAGGTCTTTCGGCCGGATATTTTTCATTCGGAATGAATAGAACATTTCCGCTTTACGCAAAAATAGCCGTTTCGATACTATCCGTTATTATAATAGTCCGGCTCTTTCTGATGTGGATTCCGTATCCGGATTTAAAACGGTTTTTAAACCGGCAGTACAGTCTTCAGATACACGACCGAAACGGCGAACTTCTCGAAATTGTTCCCCTCGAGGATGGGATACGCCGGGAGTATACCCCCTTAAAAGATATTCCCGTTTTCATTCAACAGGTTTTTATCAAAAGTGAAGACAGGCGCTTTTACTATCATCCGGGTATCGACCCAATTGCCCTTATTCGAAGTGTCTTCAGGAATCTTACCGCCGGGCGGATTTTAACGGGCGGATCAACCATTACCATGCAACTGGCCCGGATTGTCTCTCCCCGGGCAAGCAGTATTCCGGGGAAGGTGGTGGAGATGCTTAACGCCTTAAGAATTGAGGCGAAACTTCATAAGCGGCAGATACTCGAGCTTTACCTTAATTCAATTCCTTTTGCATACCGGGCAGAGGGAGTGACGTCTGCCGGCAGAACCTTTTTCGGCCAATCCTTGCCGGAACTATCACCCGCCCAGGTGATTCTCCTGGCTGTCATCCCCCGGCGGCCGCAAAAATACAATCCGGTTGAATCGCCTGAGGCGGCTTTTGCTGCAGCCAGTGAACTTTCCTTAAGCAAAAGGTTTGGTATTACCCCGGCGGAAATTGAGGAGGGGGTTTTAAGTGCGCAGTACGGGCGGTGGGGTTATAAAGCGCCGCATTTTTTGCAGTTTTTGAAAGAGAGGGCTGGTTTCAACGAGCTCAGCGGCCGTAAAGGCGGATCCCTCTCTACGAGCCTTGACCTTGATCTTAATTTATATCTTGAAGAGCGTCTTAACTATTACCTGGATAAGTACAGTACCAGCAGGTTGACCAACGGTGCCGGTATCCTTATCGATAATCAGAGCGGAGAGATCCTCGCCTACGTCGGGTCCCGGAATTTTTTTGGCGATGATGATTCCGGGCAGATTGATGGGGTTCAGGTTGCCAACCAGTCTGGTTCCTGCATCAAACCGTTTCTCTATGCCTACGCCCTGGAGCATGGTTTCACTCCCAATACAGTTCTTCCCGACATTCCGCTGGAGTTTGGATCAAGCCAGGTGTATCTACCTCAAAATTTTAATAAGCGTTATAACGGCCCGGTCCGTCTTCGGGTGGCCCTGGCTTCCTCGCTGAATGTACCGGCCGTTTATCTTCTCCATCAGATCGGGGTAACGAAATTTTTCGATTTTTTGCTGTCGCTCGGTTTCGAAAGTTTGAAATCCCAGGCCAACACCGCCGGTCTGGGTCTTGCGGTGGGCAACGGGGAGGTTTCCTTGTATGAGCTGGCACGCGCTTTTGCCCTTTTTCCAAGGCGAGGGCTGCCCCTGGAACTTACACCTTTTAAATTAGAACATCCCCCCTTTGGTTCTTATCAAGTGGAGCGGAAACCTATCATATCTGACTATGCGGCGGATCTTATCTGCGATATCCTGTCGGACAAGGCGAGCAGAATTTTAGGGTTCGGGGAAACTTCGGTTTTAAATGTTGATTTCTCCGCCATGTTTAAAACCGGAACCGCCAATCAGTTCCAGCACATCTGGGCCCTGGGTGCAACGCCGGATTATACCATAGGCATCTGGATGGGTAATTTCAGCGGCGATACAGTTATCGGGAAAACGGGCAGTTCCATACCCGCCCAAATTGCAGTGGAAATGC
>JBFMGN010000914.1:0-1858 GCA_040752435.1 Spirochaetota bacterium | reverse complement strand
ATCCGGCTTCCTTTTGAGCAGTTTCCCAACCCCACGCTCGAGGGCAATCCGCGTCTTATTACCTATAAGTATTTTTTTAATCGCAAGGTTGCTTTCCTTAAAGAGGCTGACGCTGTGGTGCTTTTCCCCGGAGGATTCGGCACCCTGGATGAAGCTATGGAAACGCTTACCCTCATACAGACAGGAAAACATAATTTTATACCGCTTGTGCTTGTTGACGAGCCGGGAGGCACATACTGGACCAGATGTATACGATTCTTCCAGGAAGAACTTCTGCAGCAGGGATATATATCTGATTCTGACTTCAATCTGTTCGATCGGGTTGATTCGGCGGACGCAGCAGTCGGAAGAATCAAGTATTTTTATAAACGCTATCACAGCCAGAGGTTCGTCGAGAAAAAATTGGTAATAAGGCTGACTTCTTCCCTCGGACATCATGCTGTTACGGAACTCAATGACCGTTTCCGTGACATACTTGCGCCCGATGGAAGCATTTATCTGTCAGGGCCTTTGCCAGCTGAGGAAGACGAACCGGAACTCCTGGATCTTCCGAGACTTATAATAGATTTCAACCGGAAAGACTTTGGAAAGCTTAGAAAACTTATTGATGTAATGAACGGATTTTGATACCCTGTTATCCATTATGAAGGTAATATTGAATGAAGTGCGGAAAATGCGGAGCTGATTTAAACGGGAATAAAATTTGCCGTAACTGTGGAGCAATAGCCCCGGCGCATGAGGAAGAGTTCGAAATCGAATATAAGGATTTCAAGACGTCGGAGCTACTGGAGATCAGGCAAAAGAGACGCAAAGCCGGCGGCGCCCGCGAGTCGAAGCCTGTAATTGAAGAAGATATAAAACAATCAAGGGGACACACGTCTTTTAGTGCGGATACCGTATTGAAGCGGGACAAAAAAAATACCGCTTATGGTCGGTATGTTATAAGAAGGACGAGAAATCAGTTTATATTTGTTCTAATCGTGATTTTTGTTATAGCCGTCATCGGGGGGGCATTTTTTATCCTGCGCCCCTTGATCAACCGGTAGGGATAATCGGTGATCCTCTTTCAACGGCAGGCGGTGTCAACCGCTGATCGTCCTTAATTATTATCCCTGAAATCAATAAAGCTCTTTTCTATTGAAGGGTCCAGCCTTATCGTTACTTTAACCACGCCGCCTTCCTCGATCCGGTAGCCAACCTCAAGGACATCGCCTTTTCCGTAGACGAACGGCAGGTAAAGAGGTCTGATTTCATAACCCGTTGTCCTGCCGCTTCGGTCCTGGATCTCTCTTATCTGTTGCTTGTGAAATGAAGGGTGAGAGCTCACAAAACCGGCCGATATCTCAACCGCATCTGCCGCACCCATGCCTCTTATCATCCTGTAGTCAAATTCAGGCGCATATGGAATAAATTTGTAGCTGTCCCCTTCCATATCAAGGATTGCTATGGTCTCCAGTCCGTCATACCGCCCTGAATTGTAAAGTATTACAGTGAAAAGTCCGGACGTGCCTCCTGTATCATCAACAGTTTTTGGTATAAGGTATTTGCTCCCGGCGCAGGAAATGAGCATAAAGAGGGGGACAGCTAAGATTAATCGATTGATAAAGGCTTTCATGTTAACATTATATCAGGATTCATTGCCGTTCAAAATAATTTCAAATATATATAAGAAGGCGGGATGTTGGGAAAACAGAATAACGACGCCATGCCCGCCGGCCCTGGATTGTTTGTCGCGAAAATATTCATGTTATAAGTTTCCAAAGATCTTTAAAAATATTTAAGATATCGAAGGATGCCCGAATGCCGAAGCAACATAATTACGACACCTTTAAAAAAGAGGATTCCAATGCCCGGAAAC
>JBFMGN010000913.1:0-1859 GCA_040752435.1 Spirochaetota bacterium | reverse complement strand
TCAACGGGTCGACTTCCACACCGACATTGTCGTAGAGAATTTTGGCTGCGTATCCCCTGGAACCGAGAAATTTTTGAACTACTTCGACTGGAGTCTCTATAATTGTAATCTTCTCGCGGCTTAGATCGATAAAGGCTGTCAAAGCCACCCGTTTACCCCCTTTAAGTCCATGCTACTCATTATTTCACTCCTCTACCTGTTTATGCCATACCTAATGATCCTTAAACCGGTCCAGTCCCTTTTATATCCGGTTAATGAAGCCGTTTAGTGCCAATGCTTTTTTACATTGGCTTTATATACACCGGAGCGTTCCGCCAGCTTAACTGCCATACCTTGCGCGCTTCTGATTATTTCCTTTTCGTCTACACCAGTCAGCTTTCCACCATCAAGTACAATGTTTCCGTCAACAACTACAGTTTCAACACTGCTTGAAGAACCGGAATATACCAAGGTTGAAACTGGATTATGCATTGGAGTTGATTTTGCAGACAGATAGGGATTATAGATAAAAAAATCCGCCTTTTTCCCGACCTCCAGAGAACCGATCTCTGCCTCCAGGCCTAAAGCCTCAGCTCCATTAATAGTCGCCATTTCCAGAACCTTTTCAGCAGTTATGGCAATCGGATCCAGAGTGTTAACCTTATGCAGCAAAGACGCCACCTTGAGTGTCTCGATCATATCTTGTGTATTATTACTCGCCGCTCCGTCTGTTCCAAGGGAAACAGTTAGACCGTTTTCGATCATCTCCGGTACAGGCGCTATACCGGAGGCGAGGTACATATTGCTTACCGGATTATGAGAGATCTTAAGCCCGTGTGTTCCGGCTGTTTTCATATCTTTTTCAGTCAGGTAAACACAATGAACCATCAAAACATTCGGGCCCAGAATATTCAACTTTTCAAGCACTTCCGCGTCCGGCAGTCCATGCATCTCTTGCGACGCCCTGCGGTCAAAGGGAGTTTCTGAAATATGGATGGTAAAACCGGTTTTATACTCCTCGGCTATTTCCCATGTTTTTTTTAAGCACTCCTCCGAATTAGACCACACCGCGGCCGGCGCCAGCCAGATACGGATCCGTCCCTGTTCCTTCTGATGATACTTACTTAACAGCCGGCGGCAATCTTTTTCAATGGTATCAACATCCTGCATAATCTCTTCAGGAGTGCCGTAACGTTCCCCGGTGTTCATCATGCCTCTGGCCAGTATTCCTCTTAATTTAAGATCCATAAAAGCCTTAATAATGCTGTCGGATAATCCCGGCCTCGGATGAGGATACATATAGTCAAGCATTGTTGTTGTTCCACTGTGCAGGGCTTCTGCGCAGCCCAGCATGGCCGCGCCATAAACATCTTCTTGTGTCAGGTGGATTGCGGCAGGAAAGGTCATTTTGGCAACCCAGTCATCCAGGGCCATATCGTCTCCCAGCCCTTTAAGCAGCGTCTGGAAAAGATGTGTGTGCGTATTTATCAAGCCGGGAAAGATAATCTTCCCGGTTCCATCAATCGTCCTTCCGGCCTCACCATATTTTGCGGCAATGAGGTCCGATGAACCTAGATCGACTATTACGTTATCCTTTATTGCTAAAGCAGCCTCGTAGAGGATTTCTCTCGTTTTATTTACCGTAACGATTGTGGCATGTTCAATTAACAAGTTTACCATTCGTTTATCCTTAAAACGGGCAGGAATAATTTCCCGCCCTTCAACCGCTTTAAGGCGCCCTTCATTTAATACACCAGAAATTTATCGAGGTTTATTTTATCATTCTTCAAGTCATCGACGAGTTTTTCAATCTTTTTCCTGTTTTCATCGCTTAGCTTGTATTCCCTGTATGGCGCTACACTGACAACACCTTCTTTTAT
>JBFMGN010000912.1:0-1860 GCA_040752435.1 Spirochaetota bacterium | reverse complement strand
AATCATTTTCCGCCGTTATTACGATAACTTGAGAATAAGGGAAGAAATTCTTTCACAAACAGATTCTGTTTGGATGTTTTCATATTACTACCCCAATGGCATTGCCAAGCAATTAAAAACAAAAATAAAAGACCGGGAACAAGGCAAGAGTATATCGTATTATGAAAATGGCAACATCAAATCTACTGGAATTGTTAACGGGTTTCAATTTGTTGGATTATGGACATGGTACTACGATAATGGTGTGATACAAAAACAGATTGATTTTGATAGTCTGGGTGGGTTAAACGGTAAATATGTAGAGTATTATAATAACGGTAAAATAAAAACGGATGCGCATTTTAACCAAAAGGCTCTTGATAAAGATTTCAAAGAGTATGATGAAGAGGGAAAGATTACACAATTAATAAAATATCCTGCCCAATCAAGTTTTTATAATTTTAGTATAGGCAGGTCTGGCCCAGATAAAATTCAACTTATTATTAAGAAAAACGAAAAGTAAATCAGTTTTTGCGATCTTAGCGTCTTCGCGGTTCAATTAAAATGAAAATAGTTAAAACCATAAAACAAGTCAGGCGGGCCGTTGCTTTGCAGAAGAAGCAGGGCAAGCGGATCGGCTTTGTGCCCACCATGGGGGCCTTGCACCAAGGGCATCTGTCACTGATACGTTTGGCGAAGAAAAATTCGGATTTTGTGGTGGTTTCCATTTTTGTGAACCCCACCCAGTTCGGGCCCAAGGAGGACTTCAAGAAATATCCCCGGGACCTGAAGAAGGATGCGGCGCTCTGCCAGTCCGCCGGGGCCGACCTGATCTTTTTCCCAAATGTCAAAGAAGTCTATCCCGAAGGTTTTTCCACATTTATTAATGTCGAAGGGTTGACCCAAGGGTTATGCGGGGCCTCGCGGCCCGGGCACTTTAAGGGCGTAGCCACGGTGGTCTCCAAACTCTTTAACATTGTGCAGCCTGATGTGGCGGTCTTCGGGCAGAAGGATGCCCAGCAGCTGGCGGTGATCAGGCAGATGACCAAGGATCTGGACCTGCCGGTGAAGATAATCGGCGCGCCGATAGTGCGGGAACGGGACGGCCTGGCCATGAGCTCGCGCAATGCTTATCTGACATTGGAGGAAAGGGCGGAGGCGCCGGCGCTTTATAGGGCTCTGCTGAAAGCCAAAGCTTTAGCGGACAGCGGACAGGGGACAGCGGACAGAATAAAAAGCGAGATTAAAAAGATACTGTACCGCGATGCGCCGCTGGGGGAGATAGATTATATCGAGATAGTGGATAATGAGACCTTGAAGCCTGTGAAAAGGGTTCAGAAAAATACTTTGATAGCGTTGGCTGTGAAGTTTCCAAGTGCAAGGTTGATAGACAATATCATAGGTGCATGATGATGGGGTGAATTTATTCTGTCATTGCGAGAAAACTTCAAGGCAAGACAGACGAAGCAATCTAGGCAATAGGGGATTGCTTCATCAGTATGATAGAAGTCGGTTCGCAATGACCAATGGTAAATTATAAATGAATAAAAGGTAAAAATGTTCCGAATCCTCTGCAAATCCAAAATACATCGGGCCACACTGACCGGGGCCAACCTGCACTACTCCGGCTCCATCGCCGTGGACCAGGCCCTGATGGAAGCCGCCGACATCCTGCCCAACGAGATCGTGCAGGTGGTGAACATCAACAACGGGAACCGCTTCGAGACCTACGTCATCAAGGCGCCCCGCAGGTCCGGCACCATCACCCTCAACGGGGCGGCGGCCCGGCTGGGTTTGGCCGGCGACAAGATCATCATCATCTCCTCCTGCTACAAGGAGGACGCCGAGGCCAGAAAGCACAAGCCGAAGATCGTCTGCGTG
>JBFMGN010000911.1:0-1860 GCA_040752435.1 Spirochaetota bacterium | reverse complement strand
AGGATTGCACGCGGTCCGACGGCGCCGGACAGAACGGTCGCCATCGATATTTTAGGGATTGTAATTGTCGGATTCTGCGCCCTCATGGCGGTTGTCACCGGCAAGGATTTCTATATAAATGTTGCCATTACCTGGGCGCTTTTAAGTTTCATCGGAACAGTTGCCCTGGCAAAGTATCTGGAAGGGAGAGGGTTTGATGAGTAGTATAATCGCAATTATCTTTTTCGGTATAGGAATTGCATTTAACTTTTTCGGATGTCTGGGATTATTACGACTCCCCGATGTATACAATCGACTTCAGGCATCAACAAAATGTGTTACCTTCGGTACGATCTTTATCTTATTCGGAGTACTGATTTTTTCCGGAATATCGGCCATGGGTATTAAGGCGATTCTGTGCCTTGTCTTTATCCTGATAACTTCTCCGGCCGCCGCGCATGCAATTTCCAAGGGTTCCCATTTTTCAGGGGTGCGACTCTGGAAAAACAGCGTAATTGATTTGTACAAAGAGGATAAGGAAGCGAAAAGAGAGGATAAAGAAGCATGACTAAACCGAAGTTACGAGAGCTGGGTGAAGCGGTTAAAGCGATAGTAAAAGGCCCGTACACTATAAAGTTTCCCAAGAAACCTTCGGTGCCGTACCCAGCCTTCAGGGGTAAACCTGAATACAACGAAACAGAATGCGTAGGCTGCGGTGCATGTTTTCAGGTCTGCCCGGCAAAAGCTATAGAGCAGGTTGATACCGTATCAACAAAAAAGCGCAAGTTTACTTTGCATCTTGATAACTGTATATTCTGCGGGCAGTGTGAGTTAAACTGCATAACCGAAAAAGGGATCAAGCTGACCCAAGAGTACGATCTGGCAACGACCAGGAGGGTCGAACTGGTAGAAGAGGTTGAGAAGAATCTGCTGTTCTGCGAGTTGTGCGGGGAAGTGATCGGTACCTATGAGCATGTACGCTGGCTGGCCAAACGTTTAGGACCCTCGGCCTATACCAATCCAACCGTAATGCTGGTTTCATTGAAGGAACTTGATCTGGCAGAAGAGACATCATCACCCGATGTGAAAACTCCCATTCGTCCCGACCGGATAAAAATACTCTGCCCCAGGTGCCGGAAGGCTACTACTCTCGAGCTTTAGGTCAAATGAGTGTCTTTACTGGAATCGGATCTGAGACAGAAGCTTTTCGGCAAAGTGGTAATAGTCGGTATCGGAAATGTTCTTAAGGGTGATGATGCAGTTGGACCGCTTTTAGCAAGCCGGCTTAATAACCGAATACGGGCGATAGTAATTGATGCGGGAACAGTCCCGGAAAATTTTCTGCATCCCATCATTAACGCGAAGCCGGATAGTGTAGTCTTGTTTGATAGTGTTGTTTTCGATGCCGTTCCCGGCACCATAAAGATTTTTCCGCCTGGTGATTTACCTGTATCACATTTCTCGACCCATGGTATGTCTTTAAGTTTGTTTATTGAGCAGCTTATTTCACATGGTATTGCCAACGTACTCTTGGTGGGTATTCAACCGGAACAGATTCGCCTGGGCAGCAAATTGAGCCCTGCTATGAAAAAGGCGCTCACAGAACTGGAAAATATTTTACTATCTATTTTAGGTTAATGATATTTGTAGTATATTTTAGTTAGGAAACTTCTATTTACTTATAGGCTGGTTTCCATGGTTTTTAGAGGTACCCTTTAATCTATTTGTGCCGGTATTTAATTTAAATCGGTTAAGCCTATGGGCAAAATCAGTAAAAAGTTATCAAATCGACTAATTATCAAGATAATTTTACTTATCACCGCTCTCATTTCTGTGATTGTGTTACTGCTCCTTAGTTTCTTTCCGATTGTTAATCACAAC
>JBFMGN010000910.1:0-1865 GCA_040752435.1 Spirochaetota bacterium | reverse complement strand
TGCTCATGCTCCCGGCCTATTTTCTTTAAGTCAAAAGGCTGTTTTACTTCGTCTTCGATTTCCCGTATCTTCGCCATCACCTCCTGGTTGAAGTCTTTTACCTGTCTGTACAGATGTCCGAGCTTCCGAACGAGCTTCGGAAGATCACTGGGACGTACAAATACTATTACTATCAGGAAGATAATCACAATTTCCCAGAAACCGATACCGAACATTATCCTCCTCCAAACCTGAAAATTTTGGCAATCAAAATTGTAAGAAAGTAAAGGACGACAAGTGGTACAGCCAGGCTTAACTGAGAGATGAAATCGGGAGGAGTGAGAATCGCCGCGGCCACGAATATGCCGACAATAACGAATCTGCTGGCCTTGAGCAATGCCTTTCTTGAAAAGACGTTCATAATAAGGAGTAACTCCAGGAGAATAGGAGTCTGGAAAACGACCAGGGAGATAAAGATGAACTGGAGAATGTAGAAGATGTTTTTCTCGAAGTTCAGAATCATACCGACCCTGGCAGGGATGAAACCGGTGCTCATGAGAAACTTGACCGACAGGGGTATGACCTTGAAGTAGCTGTAGTAGAAGCTGATTAATATCAGTATGAAACTTACGCTTAAACCGATAACTATCACTTTCTTTTCTTTGGATGTAAGTCCGGGGAATACAAACCTTATAAAGTTATACAGGTGTACCGGGAATGACAAAATAATACCAGCAACCGCGGAAATTTTAATCTTCGTAAGGAATCCCTCGAACAGCGTGGTTACAAAGAGCTTGTTTTCCGTATTCATTGAATTGATGAGCTCGAAGGGTTTGAACAGGATGGTAACAATTGGGGCGTATAAAATGTAGGCCAGAATGCCGCAGCAGGTAATTGCACAAAGGGAGATGATAATTCTCTTCCGGAGTTCTTTAATATGTTCGAGAATTGTCATTTCTCCCTTTTTTCTGTCAGGAAAAACATTTGATCTGGAGCTTTCGGATTGATTCACAACAGGTCGTATCCTTCTACTTGCACCTATTGCCGCAGGTACATCATGCGCACTATCCAACATTGTTCACGCCGCAAAGCACCTGTCTTGTACCGGACATCCAATAATACTTATCTTTCGCTTAGAAGGATTATCCCCCTCTATATTGATTTATTATAAATAACTTTCAGTAATTCTGTCAACGGATTGAATTGACCGGTTAAAAAAAATAAATCATAATGAAACCCGTCGTATTACGAGGGATTCATGGAGGGAAAAAATATAAGCAGGAAAGAACAGGTTAAGCGGGCAATATTCAGGCAGAGCCCCGCCTATGTTCCTATGCTTTTCTTTAATAAAGACAAGGAACAGTCGGATATTATTATGATCGAGGTTGTGCGGCATTTCATGGGTTCAAATAAAGACACTTCGGAGTGGGGTTTTGTCTGGGAAAAATATGACGAAACCATGGGTCAGCCCGCGGAAGTGTTGATTAAACATTGGGATGCTCTCGACCAGCTTGCAATCCCGGATCCCCGCGATGCGGGCAGGTATAAAGAAGTGGAAAGTACAATGGAACTGTACGGCCGGGACCGGTATTACCTCGCCAGCCTCGTCTTAACGGGTTTTACGGTTATGACATTTTTGCGGGGATTTTCCAACACCCTTGAAGATCTCTATTTTGAACGGGAAAAGATTAGCATACTCGCCGATATCGTGTTTGGTTTTGAGGAAGAAATAATCCGGCAGCTTAAATCCTTTAGTTTTGACGGAGTGGCATTTTTTGACGACTGGGGGACTCAGACGAACCTTATCATTTCCCCTGAATTATGGCGGGATTTTTTTAAACCACGCTATAAAAGGCAATTCGACCTCGCTCATGGAATGGGACTTG
>JBFMGN010000091.1:0-8738 GCA_040752435.1 Spirochaetota bacterium | reverse complement strand
ATCTCTTTCGTGTAGCACATGCCCAACATCTACCCGGTATGGTATAAACATATTGTTGTGCCGACCCAGGAAGTGGCCGTTGAGCCAGATATCGGCTGTGGTGTCAATTCCGCCGAAGCACAGCTCTCTTTTACCACTGTAGAATCCTGCTGGAACGGAGAAAGTGCGGCTGTACCACCAGTCCTTTTCTTCCAGCCAGCGGTATTTCTGTGCATTACAGCCAAATAAGGGTTCATCTATTAACCCTGCCCGTATCAGATCCAGATGAACATCTCCTGGTACTCGGGCTGTAAATGAACCAGGCAATGGCAGGCCTCTCTCTGGAATGCCTAATGCCTCTCCTTCTCCTGAATTGCAGTAGAATAGATCCCATTCTCCATCCAGACTGAGCGATCTCATTCGTCTCTCCTGACACATCTCTTTTTATACAATGTTTACTTACCAGATTAAATAATGACACCTGGTAAGGTGTAAGAAGTCTTACCTATTAACAATAGCAAAATTTATCATTGATGTCAAGCCTCTAGCCCTTTAAAGCGCCTGCAGTAAGGCCCCGGATGAACTGTTTCTGAAAGAAAAAGTATAAGATGATGGCAGGGAGTGAAGCCATACACAAGGCAGCCAACATTGGCCCCCATTCGTCAGCCCAGATATCTACAAAAGCCATTAATCCTAAAGGGATTGTATTAAGCTTAGGGTTTCGTAAAAAGGTAAGGGGGTAAATGAAATCGTTCCAGAGAAAAATAAAATAGAAAATAGCAATAACTGCCAATCCACCGCGCGCCAACGGTACCGCTATCCTCCAGAAGGTACTGAACTCGGAACAACCGTCGATACGGGCCGCTTCCAGGATCTCTGTCGGCACCGTAAAATAGAAAGAGCGCATAACAAATACACCGAAGGAAGTGGAACTGAAGTAGATGAGGAATAGAGACAGATAAGTGTTTATCAAGTGGAGACGGTCTAAGATCAGGAAGTTGGGGATGAGGGAGACATGGGGGGGCACCATCATCCCGGCCAACCAGAAGTAGAACAGAAAGGTCTTACCCGGAAAATCGAGTTTGGCGAAAGTGTAACCGGCCATAGTGGAGATAAGCAGGATACCGCACAAGGAAATGGAACTCATCAAAATGCTATTGAGGAATGCCCGTCCCATTTTAGCGGTCTGCCATGCTTCAACATAATTGTCCATCGTAGGGTGAAGCGGCAGGGAGAAGGGGTACGCCATCACTTCCCAGGTCTCCTTCAGCGAACTTAAGATCATCCATACCACCGGATATGCCACAATCATCAACACCAGAAGACATAACGGATAGACAAAAAATAACGGCAGAAAATGCCGCACTCTTGTCTTAAGCTCGGCCGAATGGGCGATAGATACAAAGATCATTCAGCTTCCTCGTTTTTATAACTCTATCCTTTCCCCTCTGGTCCGCAGCCGAAACTGCAGTGCACTTATAGCGAAGGTCAGGAGAAATATAAACACAGCAATGGCTGAGCCGTAGCCCATGCGGCTGAACCGAAAAGCCTGATAATACATACGCACAGCAAGTACCTCGGTGGCGAAAAAGGGACCGCCTCCGGTCATTACAACGACCAGGTCAAAAATCTTGAAACACATGATAATGTTCAGAATTACCACCACTGTGGTCGTTTCACGAAGAAGGGGAAGGATAACGCGCCACAGGATGCCGCCGGGAGTGGCTCCGTCGACTTTGGCTGCATCAAACAATTCACCAGGGATTGCTTCCAGCCCTGCAATAAAAAGGAACAAACTCAGACCGGACTCTTTCCATATGTGGATCCCCATCAATACGTACAACGCCACCCGGTGATCGCCCAGCCACACGGGTTGGATAGACAGACCGATTTTCCTAAGGAAGACATTGATGAGACCCTGGGCAGGCGATAAAATGAATGTGAACAGGATACCCACCACTACCAGGGAAAGAACCGTAGGCATAAAGTATACCCCTCGGAAGAAGGTGGACAAAGGAAACTTCTGCTCCAGGATGATGGCCAGGGCCAAGGCTATCATGGTCTGTACCACCACCACAACAATTACGAATTGCGCATTGTGCCATAGCGCCCGCCAAAAGAATGTGTCCCCCATTAGATTGATGTAGTTGCCAAGACCCGTCCATCTCATTGTCCCCAGGCTGTAGCCTTTCCAGTCAAAGAGACTGAAAAATAATACACCCAATATTGGGGCAAAATGAAAGGGAATGTAGAAAATCAGTCCAGGCAGCAACAATACATAGGCGGTTAAAATGCTTCGGTTCCTGTGGCGGTTTTTAGAGAAAGTTTTTGTATATCTCAATCCGATATGATTCGCATTCATGAAAGTAATATCTCTGTGCTACTGAATTTTAATTAGAAAGGGGCTTCCTTCTGACGGAATCATCAAATGGAAGCCCCTTTAAGGCTTTGAACCCTATTCTATTCCAGCGGTACCATCCCGGCTTTTGCATGCAGCTCATCAATCAGTTTAGCCCATTCTTTAGTGTTTATCTGACCGGAAAGGATGCCGGTGGCACCTGCCCAATGGCCGTCCTGCATCACCTGCCTGGGAAGATAGTACTCCAGGTTGGTAACCACATTGGATGTATCTAAATACCTTGAGATGGCTACCATCTCGGGGCCTGCGGTGTTCTCATTCACTGCACCCCGTATAGCCAGAAACTCCTGGGCTCCCTTAACCCGCAGCTCTGCGTTCTTCAGGCGGGTGATGTATTCCAGGAACAACAGAGTCTGATCAAGCTCCCTGGACTCTCTGGCGACTGTCCAATGCTCATTGCTGGCGGCAATAGCCGTATTCTGGACCGGCGCGCCTGTGAAGTTGGGGAAGGGAATGAATTTGAACTCCCAATCTGGTGGAGCAAGCTTGCCGCCTTTCTGATAAAGGTGCCACGAGCCGGCTTGCCAGAAAGCACCCTTTCCTTGAAAGTAGAGGGCCCGTCCGGCGTTACGGTCGTCACTGGCCGCCCCTGGAGCGAAATAACCTTTTTTGACCATCTCTTCGAAATGGCTGAGAGCTGCTACCACGTCGGGATCCGTCCAATGTTTCTCCTGTCTGGCCAGTTTCATGACGTCCTCTTGAGTCAGATTCTTCTGGACCAGGAACATCACCCAATGGCCGCCGGTCCATCCCACACCACCCCCGCCAAAAGCGAAGGGTATCTCCCCCTTTTGCTTCAGAGTTTCACATATAGCCATCAAATCATCCCAGGTCTTGATAGTTGTAGGATCAAGACCGTGTCTGTTCATAATCTTGGTGTTATACCAGATCAAGTCGTTGACTAGAACGCTCCAGGGGATAGCGTAGCGTCTACCCTTGATCACGGAGTTAAGCTCATAGCCCGGAACAAACCGGTCCTTGTGCCCAGCGTACCAGTCGGTAAGATCATAAATAAGGTCGGCATTCACATAATCCATCAGCTCTGCGCGTCCCTCAGTGATAAACATGTCGGGTGGATCCCCACCAAGCATTCCAATACGGAGTGTGTCCTCCCATACTTCATTATGAACGCCCCGGTGCTCAACCGTAATTTCAGGATGTTCCTTTTGGAAACCAGCGATCCACTCATCCATGATCGTAGTTTTAGGTGGTGCTGTGTACTCTGTCCAGATCGAGAGAGTTACTTTTTCCGGTACCCTGGCAACCTCTTTTTGGCCGCCCGCTGCGATATTAAAACAAACAAGTGATAAGAAAACCAAAGAAATCAGCCATTTTTTCATTTTAGGCCTCCTATTAAAAAATCTTAAACTTAGTTTCTGTTGTTAATGAACAATGAACATGCCCGTTTACCTCCTGATTCAGGGCGAGAATTTGGAGAAAACAGTCTAATCCTTAAGGGTAGTAGTTCCTGATGCTCTCCCGGCAAATTTCAAGCCACTCTAGAAGCCTCTTATCCTCTTCTTCCCCAGAAATATCAGCGTCGGCCAGAAAATAGAAAAGCCTTCCCTTTTCCTTGGCTGCCCGGACCAATTTATCAATCTCCTCTTTCATTTTATTCGAGTCCATCTGGAAGTACCTGTCGTGCTGGTGAAAAGCCTTTTCCAAAATGATACTTTGATCGGTCATTTCAAGAGCCAGGTCGAAATCTGACCAGGGGGAGATGTGGAGTATTTTTAGATTTGGCAATTTATCTATTTCTTTATAAATCGGGCTGAGATTACCGCAACTGTGTAAGTAGACACCATCTTTGGCCCTTTGCGTATACCTCAGGTCATAAGCGTAGATGAACTGGCGGTAATGAGCCGGAGATATAACACTACAATCTACTTCATCATTACCGAGAGTTCTGTATCGCCTGTATCCCCAGCGGCCGTCCTTTTTAGAGACCTCGAAAATTCTGTTGCGTGTTTCTTCATACCAGACTCCTACCCGGTCAATATAACCCATCAATTGATGAACTCCGTGGGGATTGTCAAAAAAATCTATATAAAAATCACGATCTCCTCGCACACCCATAGCGATACCCAGAGTGCCCTTCTGCCACTGTGGGAACCAAATATCCAGTTTATTGTCAACTAATTTTTTTAGTTCCCGATGCATCCGGTGGGCTAAAGGCATCATACCTGTGTTCTTGAAATCGGGCCATTTTAATTGCAAAACATCATCTATCTTTTGTAATACAGGGGGTCCCACCCAAGGGTCGCTGTTCGGCTTGATACTCCAGCTTGTCCCTAAAAGGCTCATTTCAAAAGGAACACCCAACCAGATCTCGATTAAGGGCCAAACAGGTGTGTCATCGTTAAACTCCTGGTAACTGTGAGCTTTACACAGCAGTTCTATCTGTAAATACTCTTTCGGCTCCTGATAGATGGTCTGAATATCCAGGCCATATTTCCGACAAAGATAAGGCCTGGTCGGCCGGATAAAAACCAGTGGACTGGCCTTTCTTTCATGAGCATAGAGCCTGTTGAGTCTTTCTTTCTTCTTTTTATTTTCTGGCTCTTCAGAGAACTTGAGTACATCTTGAAGAAGATGCGAAAGATCCATCATTCAGCCTCCTCATATCAAGATTCACTTTGATCGTTCCAGTGATTTGTGGGCACCGGTTTTAATTTTTTCACTGTATTTTGCCTAAGCTGATGAAGGCTGCCTGTTTTTATGATGAGACGGCGTTAATTCTTCAGTGGGGTTTTGAAGTTTTTCGGCTTGAGATTGGTCAGGCACTGTGTAGCGTTTGCGCAAATGGGCAAGCATTCTCCGCTGCGCCTCCTTTGGGTTTCGATCCTTTATGGCCTTAAGGATTTCTCTGTGTCCCTTAAGAGATTCCTTTAAGCGTCCTGGAATATGAAAAAAGCGCTCAAGAGAATCCCTCGAGTTACGCAGAAGAAACTCATGAGTCTGTAATAAAACCCGGTTTCCTACTGCCCTGGTCAGAGTCAAGTGAAACTCAATATTCTCATCAACCCCTGTATTGCCTTCATTAAGATCATTTTCCATCCTGTCCAGGATATCCTCCAGGCGCTTTATATCTTCTTCCGTAACCGATTGGGCCGCCATGAGAGCTATTTGCGGCTCTAGCATCTCTCGTAATTCCAGGAGTTCCACCACGTATTCGTCCTCACGCAGCATGCTTTGCAGCACTTGAATATGCTTTTCACGGGTCGATATTTCTTTAACGAAGGTTCCTTGTCCAATAACAATCTTTATCAGACCCATCACTTCAAGAACCCGCAATGCCTCTCGAATGGAGGGACGCCCGATACCAAGTTGCTCGGCCAGCTCACGTTCGGAAGGTAATTTTGTGCCCATTGGCCATTTTCCACTTTCAATTTGATCTTTGATCTGTTCTACAGCCGCTTTATATACTTTTTTTCTGTCGATAGGTGTCAACATAAAGCAATATTTCCTCCTCCCTATTGGTTTGCCGGTTTTAACAAGCAATATGGTAAGGTGTAAGAAGTCTTACCTATTAACAATAACAAAGTTTCTCATTCAAGTCAACCATTTTTCCAGTAAATTTTACATTTCGTCCTTTTTAAAAAAGTGGAATAATTTAGCAGGTGAGCAAGCCTTCAGAGATATACATGAAACCTGTTTCATCTTTAATGGTGGGTTTTATTGAAAAGGTCGCCTTCTTTTCAATGATATCGTTTCTACCAAGGGTTATCCAGGCAATAGCTATCGTCAACGGCCTGAAAGGCAGCGGGGGCACGTTCCGAAGGTGTACAACTGTTTTTCCCGGAGTAAAAAGCCTTCGGGCAGGTTCACCTGGAGTGAGGAGGCAGCCATGTAAATATCAGTTATTTCCCCGCACCCGTCGCACTTAAAGTGGGCATGGAGAGCGGTCTCCGCATCGTATCTGTTTTCATTTTCTTCGATAGTCAGGGTCTGAACGAGGCCGCTTCGTGCGAAAAGGTTCAGGGTATTATAAACGGTTGTCCTGGAAAGGGTCGGAATTTCCGGGGATAGGTCCCGATAAATTGTATCCACCGTCGGATGATTCCGTTTTCCCGCCAGGTAGCAATAAATACGCAATCTTAAGTAGGACGGTTTTATGCGGTGTTTTTCGAGAATAGAAGCAGCTTGTTTTGTTTCCATACGGAACGAAAAACTACGAGCCTTAAGCCCGTAGTTTTTCGTTTTCCTGATCCCTCTCTATTTCCTTATTTCGGTTATGCCCGGATTAACCGCTAAAATACCGATTCAGCAGACCCGCAAAAGCAGCCCCGTGACGAGCCTCGTCTTTGCACATTTCGTGAACTGTATCGTGAACCGCGTCGTAGTTCAGGCTTTTGGCTTTTTTCGCCAGATCCAGTTTACCCTGACAGGCTCCGTGTTCTGCCTCCACCCGCATTTTGAGGTTCGTTTTTGTATCGGCGGCAACCACTTCGCCTAAAAGCTCGGCGAACCTGGAGGCGTGGTCCGCTTCTTCAAAAGCAATCCTTTTATAGGCTTCGGCCACTTCGGGATACCCTTCCCGGTCGGCCTGGCGGCTCATGGCAAGATACATACCGACTTCACTACATTCGCCCGTAAAATTCGCTTTCAGCCCTTCTACAACTTCAGCGTTTAAACCTTTGGCAAGGCCTATTTTGTGTTCGTCCGCCCAGGAAAGGGGTTGGGCTGCTTGCAGCCTGAATTTTTCGGCTGGTGACCCGCATTGGGGGCATTTTGCAGGCGGTGCCTCTCCGGTATGGACATACCCGCAGACTGTGCATACAAATGTTTTCATTCATGACTCCTCTGAATTAAGTATATAAATGTAATCATTACAAATTAGAATTTAATACATTTTTCTAATTCAGTCAAGTCTTTTTATATTCTTTCTTTCATCCGATGTTATCTGGTCAAATTTAGCCTGTCCAGGGCGGCGTTTAGTCTTTTCAATCCTTCCTCCAGTTCTACTTTGCTCATGCCTTTCGGTCTGTGGTAGATGGGTCCGTACCGGAAATCTTCCCGCAGCCAGAATTTATCTTCAATGATCAACCCTTCGTCCTTGTATCTTTCATATAACCGCGTTCCCGGCACAGGAACGAGAGGATGCACATTGGTCAGAAAGAGTCGGTTTCGTTTCGTAAAATCCAGTATATGATCGAATACATCCACCGTATCGTAATCATATCCGACGATAAAAAATCCATGGATCTTGATATTGTAGTCATGGATGGTTTTTATGGCCTTATCATAATCCTGGATAGCGATGTTCGGCGCTTTTCCCATGAGTCGCAGGTTTCTCTCATTCAACGACTCAAATCCGATGGCGGCATAATCGCATCCGCTTTTCTGCATCAGCCGAAGTGCTTCCTCGTCTTTAGCTACGTCTATACTGATCTGGGAACTCCATCGAATGTGCAACTGTTCCAGCATCTTAAGCAGTTCCAGGGCGTGTTCCCTGTCCGCGATGAAATTATCATCGACAAAATACACATACGGATAGTTTTCCTTTTTGATCTCTTCGATTACTTCTTCATTCTTTCTCTTCAGGTAACGACGGTTGTTGAAATTATGGATCGAGCAAAACTCGCATCTGTATCGACAACCCCGCAAGGTCTCGACTGTGAGAGGCAGCGCATAACTTTCTTTTCTAAAGATATCATGGTTATAAACCACCCCGTAAAGATCGCGGCGCGGGCTTTCTTTACTCCCGTATATCCGCTTTAGCTTTTTCCCTTCCAGGTCTTCCAGCACATTTTCCCAGATTCCTTCCGCATTTCCGATAAGGATCGAATCGGCATACTCGAGGCCCTCTTCAGGAACCAGGGTAGGATGATAGCCGCCGAAAATCACCCGTATGCCTCTCAGGCGGAATTGTTCCGCTCTTTTATAGGCGGCTCTCGCTGAAAGCAGATCTACCGTAATGCCGACCAGGTCGGCTTCGAGGTCTTCCGGCAAAGGTTCAGCGCGTTCGTCGAATACCACTACCGCATGCTTTTTCGGCGTAAGGCCGGTTAACACGGAAAAGGCGAGCGGAGGACAGGCTGCCTTTCCTTCTCTAGGCTGGACCGTAGATGGGCAAATCAAAGCTATTTTCATACTTTCTCTCTTTCAAAATCAGATTCAAATTCCGACGATTATACTATCTGCTATGACACCCGCCTGGGTGAGATAATCCTAACACACTCCAATAGAGAAGGCTACCCTCCGGGTAAAAAGCCAGCAATTCTCAATTTGGCACGCCATGCAATAACAAATAAGGCGGAAATTCACGTACCTCACTCTAGCGGTGGAAACCGATGCCGTTCGGTACGTGCTTTCCGCCTTTTCTCCTTGGTTTAATGTG
>JBFMGN010000909.1:0-1871 GCA_040752435.1 Spirochaetota bacterium | reverse complement strand
CGGGGTTTGCATCCCCAATTGGGCTGACGAATGCTCTCATCGTCGTGGACGATTTAATTCCACAATCGCAAAATCTGGCGGCGGGAGCCAACGAAGCGGGGTATCACTTCCTGAACACAAATACCCCTCGTGATTATTCGGCGGAGATTATCGAAGACCTGGTGATGGCAAAAGCAGGGGATGTTTGCTCGAATTGCGGAAGCGCCCTTGAGGTCATTTCCGCCCTTCCTTTGGGTACACGCTTCGGGCTTTTTTATGAAAATTGGCTGCTCGCACTCGCAGAGACTCATCACGACGAAAAGGGATTGACCCTGCCAAAATCTGCCTCTCCCTTTGATGTGTACCTGATGCACGTTCCCGGGAAAACGATCAACACCTTGGAAAAAGCCGAAGAGATTTACAACTCCCTGCAAAGCGCAGGAATTTCCGTCCTGTTCGATGACCGCGACGAGCGTGCGGGAGTCAAATTCAACGACGCGGATTTGATCGGCTGTCCGTTCAGGGTTACAGTTGGGGAGAAGAATCTCAAAGAGGGGATGGTAGAATTGAAGGGACGAACCGAAAAAGAACCAAGGTTTACTGAAATTAGCAAAATTGGTTATGAGCTACGATAAAGAAAATAATGCAATTAAAACTGAAGAGGATTATGAAAATGCCCTCAGGGAAATTGAGCGGCTATTCTTCCTTGAATTCGATGCGGCCGAATACGAAAAGATGGAAACCCTGATCGGCCTCGTGGAAAAATACGAGGAGGCGCATTATTCGATTCCAGCACCCAGTTTCTTTGGCAAAATCGCGTATTATCTTCAAAACCGCAGATCAATCTCAAGATGGATACAATAGTTTTATGAAAGAAGATGCAAAGGTTTTTCAGAAAGATAACCACAAGATAATCTTTGGTGACGTTTTGGAATCTTTAAAATCATTGCTTCCCGATCAATCCATTGATTTAATTTTCGCCGACCCTCCCTACAACATCGGCAAGGACTTTAATGGCAGAAAGGATAAGTGGTAATCGGAAGATGCCTACCTTGATTGGTGTTATCAATGGCTTGACCTGTGCATCCAAAAACTCAAACCAAACGGCAGTTTTTATGTGATGACGTCCACCCAGGCGATGCCGTTTTTCGACATTTACCTGCGAAAGAAGTTAGACATTCTATCCAGAATTGTATGGCATTACGATAGTTCCGGTGTTCAGGCAAAACGTTATTATGGCTCGATATATGAGCCTATCCTGTTTTGCGTAAAGGACAAAGAGAATTATACGTTTAACAGCGGGGATGTTTTGGTAGAGGCAAAGACCGGCGCAAAGCGAAAATTAGTGGATTATCGCAAACCCGTTCCGACGGTTTATAACAGCCAGAAAGTACCTGGAAATGTATGGGAATTCTCCAGAGTCCGTTATCGCATGGATGAATACGAAAACCACCCAACGCAAAAGCCTGCGGCTTTGCTGGAACGCATTGTTCTGGCAAGTTCAAACCCAGGCGACATCGTCCTTGACCCATTTTCCGGCACATTCACCACATCATTTGTGGCGAAGAAATTCGGGCGTCAATCCATTGGCATTGAAATTGAAGAAGACTACGTGAAAATCGGCCTGCGCCGCCTGCAGATCCTGACATCCTATAAAGGCGAGGAACTTCGACGCGAGCCGCGTTCATATGAAAAAGTCATATCTGAACAACGTATAGTTATAGCAGCATGACAAAGAGGCGACTGGAACATGAAATTGTCGCGAGGAAAATACGATGATAACGCATATAAAAATAAATGGTTTCAAATCATTTCAAAATTTTGAGATGTCCTTTACGCCACTTACAGTAATAGCGGGGGTGAATGCTTCAGGAAAAAGCAATCTGTTTGAC
>JBFMGN010000908.1:0-1871 GCA_040752435.1 Spirochaetota bacterium | reverse complement strand
TAATTAATTTTCCGGAGGAACCGGAAACCTTGATGCATGATTATAGGGAAATATCCCCTCGGTTTATATTGTTTACCCCGCGGCAGTGGGAAAGCCTTTCTTCAATGACGCAAATACGGGTAAACGATGCCGGGGCTTTGAAAAGGTTTTGTTACAATCTATTTCTGCCCGTAGGTTACAAGATCGCGAATTTGCGTTCCTCGAAAAAGAGGATAAGTCCGGCCTGGCAACTACTTTACGGGCTGGGCGATTTACTGGTCTTTGCGCCGCTCAGGGACAAACTCGGGTTCGCAAAAACCAAATATCCCGTAACAGGGAGCGCCTTTCTGAGTCCGGATTTCTTCAAATTCTTCCAGGCCCTGGGCATTAATCTTACGCAGATCTACGGCAGCACAGAGGCAGGCGTGGTGAGCATGCACCCTGAAGACGATGTTGACAATGATAGCGTGGGAAAAATATGCACCGGCGTCGAAATAAAAATATCCGAAGAACAGGAAATCCTGGTTGGCGGCAAGAGCATCTTCTCTGGTTACTACAAAAATCCAGAGAAAACCGATCAAGCAATCAAGGATGGCTGGTTTCACACGGGGGATTCGGGCCACATAAATGAAAGGAAGCATCTCTTTTACCTGGACAGAATTGATAACCTCGACGAACTGAGTAATGGTCATAGATATGCCCCGGCTTACATTGAAGGTAAGCTAAAATTCAGCAGATTCATTCAGGACGTTATGGTCATCGGCGGCAAAAGCAGGAGTTATCTGTCCGTAATAATAAATATAGATTTTGAGAGCATCGGGAAGTGGGCTGAAGCTAACCAGATTACTTATACAACCTTTGTGGACCTCTCTCAGAAGGAAGAAGTAAGCAAGCTCGTCCGAAAGGATCTGCAGCGGGTTAACAACACCCTTCCGGAGGAATCGAAAGTACGGAAGTTCGCCTTGCTTCACAAGGAGTTCGACGCTGATGAGGGAGAACTAACCAGAACGAGAAAATTGAGGCGATCATTCCTGCAAGACCGCTATCGAGATCTAATCGATGCTATATACGGCGACAAAGCGGAAGTTCCCGTGGTAACCGAAGTCAAATATAGGGACGGTAGAAAAGGCATAGTGGAAACCAAGCTCAAAATACGATCCGTCTACGAAGGGACGGAAAGCGCGAATTGATGCAAATTGCAGGCTGACACGAAAGCCGAACCGGCCTCAAAGCGAATAGGCTGACCCATTGCTGTCCGGTGCAATGCGAGGAGGGCAAAGTGCTGAAGTTGAACAACGTTGAGGTTAAATATGCCGGCGTAATTCTGGTGTTACGAGGGGTCTCCCTGGAGATCGGAGATGGGACTATTGTTTCTCTCTTAGGGAGCAACGGGGCCGGCAAAACTACCACCCTCAAGGCTGTTTCAGGATTGCTCCACACAGAGCTTGGAGAAGTTACCGCCGGAACCATCGAGTATGACGGCTACAGAATAGAAAAGCTGGGGCCCGAGGAAATAGCTAAAATAGGTGTCACCCAAGTTATGGAGGGTCGGCAGGTCCTGGCACACCTCACGGTTGAGGAAAACCTTCGGCTGGGGGGATACATCCTGAAGAATAACAATATTAAGCAAGATCTGGACATGGTCTATGATTACTTTCCTAAATTGACGCGACTCCGTCATTCCACCAGCGGGTATTTGTCCGGAGGGGAACAGCAGATGCTGGCAATGGGCCGCGCTATGATGGCCCATCCAAAGATCATGTTACTCGATGAACCCTCCATGGGGCTTGCTCCATTGATTGTGGACGAGATTTACTCGATGATAAAGCGCTTCAATGCTGAAGAAAAAAATAGCATCCTTGTTGTTGAGCAGAATGCGAGAGCTGCTCTTG
>JBFMGN010000907.1:0-1874 GCA_040752435.1 Spirochaetota bacterium | reverse complement strand
CGGCCTTTTCTCTGGGGACATCATACAGCCGCCGGTTTTTTCTATGCCATAAACGGGTTATACAGCGGTGGGTATTCGCTTGAATGGTTGTTTAAAGTGCTTAATGATAATTTTGATTTGTTTAACAAGCTTTCAGATGCATTCCCGGATCAAATACCGATTTTTATCCCATATATCCGAGGGGCTGATTATGAGGAAGCCAAGGGAGCTTTTTTGAATCTGGACGACAATACGGACAGAAAAACACTCCTTCAGGGGCTGGTCATTTGTCTCTGTTTTGAACTTCGAAGCATTTGGGAAGAAATGGAAAAAACCCTGGAGGTTTCGATAGAAAAAATAATCAATGTCGGCGGTGCAGCCCATAATCAATACTGGATGAACATGAAAGCATCGGTTCTCAAACATACTATTTCGATACCGAAGGATAAAGAATTCGGCTGCCGGGGAGCGGCTTTACTGGCCGGTATAGGATGCGGGATTTTCAGAGACGCGGATGATACTGAAAAAAATGCATTTGAGCTGGACAAAACTTATAAGCCCGATGATGATCTGGTTGTTAAACTGGATACATGGTACCGGCTTTATTCCGATCTTATTGAAGATATGAAAGTGATAAACAAAAAGATTGATCGCGGAATGCGAATCGTATAACGCCGAAAAAGATCCATCATGAATACAGAGCATGGCCGCAGGACTTCCGTACTACCAGTTTCCCATTAAGCAGTATATTTCTCGGCGGCAGGTCAGGATTGGCCAGCCGCTTAAGCATAGTGTGAACGGCAATTATCCCCAGTTCCTGGCATGGCTGGCGCAGCGTGGTAAGAGGAACCCGCAGATGCTTCGCATACTTAATATCATCATGACCTACCACTCGAACGCCCTGAGGAACCTTAACTCCGATTTCATCCAGGCTGTGCATTAAGACCGCGGCAGTGACATCGTTAGCACAAATTATGGCTCGTATTTTTTTCGCATCCACCAGCGTCCGGATAAAATCCAGATCATCCGGGTCACCGGTATGAACCCAATCTGTATCCGGCTGTATACCTGCCCGCCGCAGAGCCTCCTGGTATCCGAGAATCCTCATTTCCACTGTTTCTGCGGAGAAGGGATAGGCCAGAAAGTCTACCTGTTCTCTTTTTATTTTCAATAAATGATGCGCCAGAATATAACCACTCCGGTAATTATCAATACCCACCAGATCGTAAGAACTTCTTTCCGGAAAAGTGACAATATCACGGTCGATTAGGACCAGGGGAATCTTTGCTTTCTCAAGCTTCCTTACAATCCGATAATTTACTTCGTAGGCATCGGGCATAAGTTCGCAGGGAGCAAAAAATACGCCGTCTACTTTCTGATCAATATACTGGTGACAAACCTGTTCTGTAACCAGACCGTCAGAAACTTTGGTGTGGACCATTGACCCGCCCCAAAGAAGCGTAAAATTATTTCTCTTGGATAGGGCAGCCATCTGACCGCAAATCAACTCAAATATCTCAGTATCTCCCAGGCCGGGGATCAATAATCCGAACATCTTTCTGGCAGTTGAATCTCTCTTTTGCACCCGGACGTAACTTCCCACTTTGGTTCGGCGTTCCACAATGCCTTCTTTTTGCAACTGACGAAGCGCCCGGGCTACGGTCGGCCTTGATACTTTGAACTGTTTAACAAGCTCTACCTCTGTCGGAAGACGCTGGCCATTAATAAAATGACCGGCATTAATGTTATGGAGCAATTCCTGATAGATAAATTGATACTTTATTTTAGTATCACCGTTTTTCTTCATCTTCTGACTTAATAAATTATTACTACCTTTACAAATATATATCAAAAATATCTTTATTTGTCAATTAATGTCTTATTTTTCCCATTGC
>JBFMGN010000906.1:0-1879 GCA_040752435.1 Spirochaetota bacterium | reverse complement strand
AGCCGATAAAGAACGCTTCGACAGGAGTTTCAGCGAGGTCCCGGAATGGGCAGAAAAAAGATGGGCTGCCGGTGCTCCCCAGGCAGGAGTTACAAAACAATCAACTTCCTCCAGACTGACCCTGTCTGGGGTTCAAATACCCAAAGAACAGGACCGGAAAAAAGCAGATAAGAAAAAGCTAAAAAACAAGCGTAAAGAGGTAAAGAAACAAAGACGCAAACAAAGGAACAGATAAACGCTGCATCCGGGAACCCGATGCTGCTATAGCTGCGGCTGACTCGGTCAAAGCTATCGGCAACCCGGCCATGTGCCGCAATGGAGCTTAAGAGTATTACACTGCATCTACTTCATATGTCTCTTCAGTTCATCATAAAGCTGTAATAGCCAAATGGAACAGATTATGTGATGAGAGAGGTGTTGGTATCATGAGCAAAACATCAAATGGAAAATGTTTGTTTTGCGGTCAGACTTTCAGTAAATTATCGGTTAAGAAGCATCTTGATAAATGCCATGCAAGAGCCGGGGACTTTCTTGCGGAAAATGACGAAAAAGCAGAAAGATATTTCTGTATTTCAATACAGGGATACGAAAACCCGGAATACTGGATTTATGTCGATATACCTTCAAAATCAACTTTAAAAGTATTGGATCAGTTTTTAAGGAATATCTGGCTGGAATGCTGTGGTCATCTGAGTTCGTTTGAAATCAGCGGTCAGACTTTTTCTGTACTGCCTGACAGAGAATTCGGGGACGAAAGCATGAACACAAAGCTGGAGAACATCCTGGATACGGGGATGCAATTCAGATATGAGTATGATTTCGGTTCTACCACCATGCTTAAACTCAAAATTGTAGCCGACTTTTACGGGAAAAAAAGAAGAAAGAAAGTAAAATTACTGGCAAGGAACCACCAGCCTGATATAAAATGCTCTTACTGTGAAAACACGGCGACAGAAGTATGTTGCGTTTGCGTTTATGATGATGACGGGTGGGTTTGTGACGAGTGTGCAGATAAACATGAATGCGGGGAAGAGATGCTTCTCCCGGTCGTTAATTCACCGCGGGTCGGTGTCTGTGCCTACAGCGGTTACGACGATTAAACACGCATCTGCGTCGCGAAAAGAGTATTGCCAGCGGCTTAACCCTAAAAGCTCTTCCTGTATAATACGCTATAAATTTAAAGGCCACCCGAAAATGGGTGGCCGGAGTCTTTATGCTTTACTCACGGACCAGATTTTTTATTCTGTCAATAAATAACTCGAAGTCATTAAGTTTGGTAATTGAATATTCATAAGCACGCTCATCGGAAATGTAATTCCAGGTATAATTCCTCCAGAATTTTTTCAGCCTCTTTTTGTGATATGCCCGGCTCGAGTAAGATACCTAATTATCATTATACAGTATTTACCACGAAATACAAGTTAACTGTCGGCAGCGGGAAGAAGTACAAGAAATGCTGCGGAGGTGCCTGATGAGCAATAAGAATGACCAATTGTGGGCTGAGGCAAAGAAAAAATGTCGCCTTAACGAGGAAACAATCAGGATGGCCAAAGAATTGGGTTTGAACCCCAAAAGCCTTATCAAAAATATTCCAAGCCAGGACCAACAATGGAAAGCGCCCGTACATGTCTGGGATACGCGAAATGTACCAGAAACGTCAGAATAAATTAACGAAAAAAACCAATTCTAACAGAGAAAATTTACAGGGAAAGGGGTAACACTTTTTTATCGACCAGGAAATTATATCGTAATTTCCGGGTCGGGGGGTTTGTAAGGGGGATTCCCCCTTACTCTTTGCGGGGTGCTCAGGGCCGTAGGCCCGCCGAAGGGGCGGCAGCCCATAGCGGAATAAAAAAGACAAAAATATAGGTTTTAAACC
>JBFMGN010000905.1:0-1879 GCA_040752435.1 Spirochaetota bacterium | reverse complement strand
GTCCTGATAGAAGAAATCCAGGAATTTCCCCGCCTCTTTCTTGTTCTTTGCACCTTTCAAGATGGCAACAGAATCGGTGATAATGACAGGCGCCGGTTTGCTCCCCGCGAAAGGCGGAATCATGGCATACTTAACGGGGAAGGTTGCACCAGCCTGTGTCATGGCAGATTCAACCCATGCGCCGATAAAGACATAGCCTGCCTTGCCGCTGTAGAAGACCGGGTGTGACTCCATTCTGTTCATGGAGAGATACCCTTCCTGGACAGCCTTATCCTCGTTGGCGAGTTTTACCATAAACTCAAGAGCTTTTACCCCGGCCGGGGAATTGACAGCACATTTACCGTAGCTGCCGTCGGCATTTGTCTCGAAATAGCTGCCGCCGGCCGAATAGAGGTAATAGGCAAAATCTGTCTGTTCAGTATGTTTTTTTCCAGGCATGATCAACCCGTAGCCCTTTCCGGAGTTCTTGACCTTTATTGCCATATCCCTCAGTTCTTCCATGGTGTTTGGAACCGTTGAGGATAGATCCAGATTTATAGTCATGATCCTGGCACCGGCTGCGATCGGCAGACCCATCAGTTTCCCTTTTATCTTGGCTTCCATCGCTCCGGGGGAAATATTGTCGAGGGTCGTCTTGCTTACATAAGAGGTTACCTCATCCACCGCATCCATTGCCATAAGCTCGAGGATCCACCGTGTTCCGATGACTGATATCTCCGGCGGTTTGCCGCCTGCAATCGAGGTGACCAGCTTGTCATGCATCTGATCCCACTGTACGGGAACAATGTCCACCGCGATATCAGGACTTGCTTCCATAAACGCGTTCTGCAAATTAGCCCGGAAATCCTCCGTTAAACCGTCATACAACGCCCAGAAAAAAGTAACTTTCGGCTTTTCCTTCGCACCTTCCTTCTGGCCCGCGGAGAATGTAAGCGCGGGGATGAACACAAGAAGCAGTAAAACCACAATGAAAACTTTTACCCGTTTCATATAGTACCCTCCATTATTGAATTTTTATATTGAAACATTGCATCAAATTCTATGACCACTATATCCGGCTGTCAAGTGTTCGAATTGATTTATTTAGAGGAGTCAGATATCATATCATAAACTCTTTTTGCAGCATTTTCTTAGACGATAATTTCAGTAGCCTCTTACCCTGTTTTGCCGTTAGATTGTCTTAAGCATTTGACAAACCATAAAAATATCGTTATACTTATCTTGAAAAGTAAGTCAATATCATAGAGGTAAGGCAATGCCTATAGTTACTGTATCATCCAAGGGACAGCTCGTAATTCCGAAAGAGATCAGAGACACCCTGAACATAAAACCGAAACAGAAAGTGCTTTTAAAGGTTACGAAAGGCCATGTTGAAATAGAGCCGCTTCCAGAGGACCCTATAGAACATTTCTGCGGTATTTTCGAGGATGGATCCTCGCTTACCGGGGTCTTATTGAAGGCACGAGAGGAGGATAAAAAGCTTGAAGAAAAAAACCTTGCTCGATTCGTTCGCCCTTCTCGTCTATCTAAAAAAGGAAGATAAATATCACACGGTAAAAGATATCCTTTCCTCGGGCGCGGATAATCCGGTCATAATGAACGAGCTGAATATCGGAGAGACCTACTATATCCTCGCGCGGGAGCGAATGATCGAGCACGCCGACTATTTCATAGAAGTTATCCTCCCGAGCCTGCCGATAACGATTGTCTCCAATTCATTCGAGCAGATCATAGAAGCTTCCAGGATCAAGGCGAAATATCCTATCTCCTATGTCGACTGCTTTGCCGTTGCCACGGCCCAGAAGGAAAAAGCCGTCATCGTTACCGGCGACCCTGAATTCAAGAAAGTCGAGGGCCTCGTAAAAATTGAGTGGGTGTA
>JBFMGN010000904.1:0-1887 GCA_040752435.1 Spirochaetota bacterium | reverse complement strand
ATTTATCAGATTATAAATAATATTAGGTAAATTATGATAATACATTATCGAATAATGATTTAACATTGAATTAAGAATCTGTCAAGCCCGGCATTACAGGCTAAAAAATCGTAGCGGGAAAGATTATGGTATTGCCGAATACATCAAGGGTTGGTTTTAAGAGAACAGGACTTTTTATGGCCTTCGAAAAGAAGAGTATCTCGGATTGGACGATGCCCAATCTGTTGGTCAAGATCACGCTGGTAAACGTAAGCAAAGTAATTATTGGTATACATGAGCTTGACTTGAGGTTGACCCTGGCAAACTTGGGTATTCCAGCAAGGTTCATTGCGAAAGCGCTAAGATTGATATTTCCTCAATTTCCGGAAAAAGGTCGGCTGGCTGATTCCCAGTGCTTCAGCGGCTTTGTATGTATTGCCGTAGGTCTTAATAGCTTCCAGCACCATACTTTTTTCTATTTCTTCAAGTACCTGCTGTAAATTAGAAACTTTTTCGTTTAAAGTGTAAGTTGACTTATTTATGCAAATATGTTTAGGTAGATCTTGTATGGTAATTGTATCACTCTGGGACGCAACGGTGACTCTCTCTATGATATTTGCCAGTTCCCGTACGTTTCCGGGCCAGTGGTAGTTTATTAAAACATCTAACGCTTCGGGAGCAATTGTTTTTTTCCAGTTGTACCTGCTGTTAAACATTTGCAGATAGTACATGATCAGGGGTAAAATGTCTTCTTTCCGCTCGCGCAAGGGCGGAACGGTAATTGGAATAACGTTTAGGCGGAAGAATAAATCTTCCCGGAATTTATTCTGCTTGACCAGCAATGCCAGATCCTTATTTGTAGCGGCGATAATTTGAATGTCTACTTTAATCAGTTTTGTTCCGCCCAATCTGATGAATTCTTTATCCTGAAGGACGCGCAGCAGTTTAGCCTGAAGAAAACCAGACAGTTCTGCGATTTCATCTAAAAATAATGTGCCTTTATCGGCCAGTTCAAGAACTCCCGCTTTGCCTTCCTGTCTGGCCCCGGTAAAAGCTCCTCCTTCATAACCAAAAAGCTCTGATTCCAGGAGCTGTTCCGGAATTGCCGCGCAGTTGATTTTGATAAATGGACCACCGCTTCTCCTTTTGCTCGATTCGTGCAGTATATTAGCGATCACTTCTTTGCCGACGCCGGATTCGCCGTAAATCAGGACGGTGGAATCAACCTGTGAGAGCCGGAATACGAGATCCATAATATCCTGCATTTTTTTACTAATGAAGATAACGTCTTTGAACAGTTTTGTTCCCATTGGCTGGTTAAATTCTTGCGGGTAGCGTATATCTAGACGTTTTAATTGTTTTAGCTTCTCTTTTATTCTGTTTAGTTCCGTAATATTAAAAATATTCGTCGCTACTTTAATAATTTCTTTATTTTTATTGAATATAGGGAAGCCGGTGACAATACATTCTTTACCTGTATAGTATACCTGAGTTATGGTAACAGGTTTCTTTTTTTTCAGTACCTTTAGGGTTACCGATTCGTTAAAAATCTTCTTTTCTTCCATCTTTCGGGCACTTACCTCGATAAGCTCCGAACGTTTCAGACCGGTTAACCGCTCGGTGGCTTTGTTGGCTTTAATTCCTATGCCGTTCTTATCAAAAACGCAAAAACCGAAATGCGAGTTTTCAATGATTTCTTCCAGTTCGTAATTGATAATTTTTAGTTCAGAAATTTGTTTATAGAATATTTTTAATAGCTGGTCACTGGTGATCACGCCTTTGTATTTGTTATGGCTATCTATTACCGGGAGGAAGGCGTAGTCAAATTCAGGTACTTCTTCTATCTCGGAATCCAGGTAGAGAACAGGGAATTTTCTTATTGCAACTTCACTGACGGTTTTCTTTTTA
>JBFMGN010000903.1:0-1900 GCA_040752435.1 Spirochaetota bacterium | reverse complement strand
TCCCAGTGCAAGACCAAGTCCAACAATAATTATCTGGTTGGATTCAATGGATGCAAGGAGTCTGGCGACAAGAAACCGGCCGGATATCACCCCGATAAGGTAGAGGCTGACAGAGGCGCTGGCAAGCCTTATGGCCACATGAAGTTCGGTTTTGAAATATTCTGCCAGCCAGTAAGAGAATCCGAGATCAATCCCAACGGAGAAAAAAATCAGTAACCCGGTCTTAATAACAGTAGGATTTCCGATTATTGCGCTTAGTTTCCTAAACTGTGCCGTTCGAGCTCTGGAAGCCGGTATAAATGAGAAAAGAATGGCACCACACAACAGTCCACAGAGCAGCGCTGTTTCTATGAAAGGCCAGCGCCAGGACATTTTAAAAGACAAATTCAATGAAATCAGAAGGGGGGCGATAAAACTTCCCAAAGCCGCATAGAAAGTCTGCATGGAAAGATACTTTTCACGCTTCGTAGAAAACATATCCAGCAGAATACTCTGGCCAATGGCACCGATAGGGCTGCCGGCAAGGCTTAGCAGAAAAATAACAAGGCTTATTACAAGAAAAGAAGGTGCGAGGCCGAGACAGAGAAGCCCCACACCCAGTGCTATCGTAAAAAGGCTTAAAAATAATTTTCGGTTGAGATAATCCGATGCAATCGCACCCAGGCTCGTGCCGAACAGAGAGCCGAGTGAAAGCAGGGTAAAGAACAACCCCGCCTGCGCGTAGGTTATCTTTAAATCCTCCACAATGGCGGGAATTGAGGGACCGAGCAGCCCGATCACCATCACCCATAAAAAGTTGGAGGCAAAGGCGATGTACGGCAATCCGGTTATACCCCTATATGCTTCATGGCCTGTTTGACACTCCAGTTCTCATGTACAAGTCCCGTCATGGCTTCCACCATAGCTTTGATGTTACCCTGCTGCCAGACATTGCGCCCTATGGCTATACCTTTTCCTCCGGCTTGCAGGGAGTAGTATACGTCGCTTAATACCCTTTCGAGGGTATCCGACTTTTCCCCTCCCAGTATGACAATAGGGGCGGGACATCCTTCCACCACTTCGTGAAAAGAATCCGGATCCCCGGTATAGTATGTTTTTACGATATCGGCCCCTATTTCCTGGGCCGCCCGGGCGGCAAGTTTAATCCCCTTTGCATCCGCGGACTTCATATCCTTAGCTTTAGCCATAGCTTCGATCATAACCGGAAGCCCCCATCTTTCGCATGCGTCGCAGGTGAGGGACGCCTGTTTCGTAAACTCTCCTTCCCGTTCATGGCCGAACTTAATGGTAACCGCCACGCCGGCCGAACCGAAAAACAGCGCCGCTTCCGGGCTCGATATAAGTTCCTCTTCAAACTTTCCTCCGAGAACGGTAAAGCCCCCGGTCAACCGCAGGATTATGGCAAGGTTTCTGTCCCATTCATCCAGGGCAGCCTTGATAATACCCCGCGTTGTAAGAACAGCATCGGCCTTGCCGTCCACACACGCCTTGATAATCGTTGACGGTTTTTCTATTCCCTGTATCGGTCCGGCTATACCGCCGTGATCGACGGCTACAATAACGGATTTTCCCGTACCCTTGCGGAAAATACTGTTCATTCTTATTTGTTTGCCGATTGTCATATTCTCTCCTGATATCTTATCTCTGATAAATTTTTAAAAACTTTCTTTAAACCGGAATAGGCTTCCCTGTAAATATGAAAAAAATCATCATAGATTTTTTTATTCTTATAGTCCGGTGTATAGACCTGCCTGATCTTTACGATTTCATCCGAAGCCTGTACAAGGGTATCGAACTGGCGAAGGGCAAACAGGGCCAGGCAGAGGTCCCCCGCAAGATCGGAATCCATAAGATCGGGAAGGAGAATCGGCTTTCCGGTGATATCCGCCTTTATCTGATT
>JBFMGN010000902.1:0-1901 GCA_040752435.1 Spirochaetota bacterium | reverse complement strand
CCGCCATGCAGAGAGAATACCTTCATAATCAGGTACGAATATTCACCCAGGGAAATCGATTTGTCGGGTTTAGCTTTTAAGTACCGCCAGTTTTTTTGTGAAAGTAACGCCAACGCTGCTTCCGGGGTTGAGCTTTCAGGGACATCTCCCTTCGCGGCGAGCACCATGTAAGCCGCATAACTAAATTGAAGGGTTTTTTGTTCGAGCACAAGGTCTATTACTTGATTCGACTGCCCGAATAATGTTCCGCAGAGAAAGCAGAACAGAAACAAGAGAATAAAAATTACTGCCTTTTTCACACTATGCTCCTTTTTCATATTGAATTATCATATTTTTTTACTTAGTTGTAAAGAGTTAATATACCCGGAATTATATATATTGTCGTTAATGAGCGATATCTTACCCACTTGCCAGAAAGCCAGGGGCTGCCGAGCCTCGAATTTTTTGCCGAGAATTGAAATCGCACCCGTTAGAAATTCCCCAATGGGGCGCAGCCAAATTAGAGCCAGGTATTGATAGGGAATAGAAGGGCTACGATAGGGTCGGTACGAAATCGACACAAAAGTATTCACGTAAAAACTAGGTAAACTACGAGGAGAGTTTACTTTTCGACATCCGAATACATCCCGCCGATCAGATGCCGGCGGTCACCAAATACACGAACGCAGCCTGATAGTGCCACCACATCTGGGAGAAGGCGCTTTCCCATGTAACCTTACAACCCTGCATCAGTGACTTTGAAAGGGCCTCATTACGGTGTAGTATAGAGAAAAAGGCGTCGAAGACGGTAAGGGCCAGGCAAAACAGCCGGAGCAGAGAGAAAAATGGACGAGGGTCTTTGAAATAGACCGTTTTAGTTCCGGCGTGATGAGACAGGCGTTTAAACTCGTTGTTTTCGATTTGCCAGTGCAGATGTGCCGCTTCTCGTGCTTCTTCGAAGGTGAGGCTGAGATCAGTGGTGGTGATCCAGGTTTCCGTATGAGCATTCTTTCTTCTTTTTGAGTAATCCTCGCTGAGGAGGAAGATATGCACTGGATAGCCAGCGAATTCTGCGCTGGTTTTTTTCATGGACCAGGAACAGCACCGGTTTGAATCGAAGCCCTGTTGTGCCGCAACTGGATCGATGGCTTGGGTGCGGGCAGCAAACAGGCGCTTGGTATCCTCCAACACATCACGGAAGAGCTTAGTAGTCGCCTCGTCAACACGAGGACTATATTTGATAAGCAGATGAGCCTGGTGCTGACGAACGATATTGAAGGTGGTTTGATTGAAATACAGGGCGTCAAAGAGCCAGAGGCGGGGTGCGGCGGAACCCAGCTTCTGCTGGGCGGCCGACAGGAGCGCCTGAGCGACGGTAAGCTCATGGCCTCGTCCGCTGCATGGTTCAATCATCACCGGATAGTTCATCTTGCCACACAGCAGCGCCGCTACCAGGTAATGGTGGCCCATTTGGGAGCCATCGATGACGCCGATCCGTCGGCAGGGTTCGGTGGGTGCTAACTTAAGCTGCAGAAGTCCTTCCTTATTAAGTGTGGCAAGCGGAGCTAGTAAGGCCTTGCGTGAATCCTGAGGGTCAAGCCATGTCAAGACCCGGGCGATGGTGGTATCGGAAACCACCACCTTCTTGTGACGACAACGGAATAGCCGCAACAACGGCGGCGTACGCAGGAAAATATCCAGTTGTAACAGCGCTTTCATTCCCCAATAGGGCATAAGAAAAAGGGAAACAAGGATCTCCCGTAGGCGAATACGAGGATGCATGCGGATGTCATGAAAAGAAGCGAAAATCCGGGGTACCTTTATGGTATCCCGGAAAAAATGGGCCAATTGAGTTTCATAGGCCACCATATCCCCTCCCAAGTTTGGTACCTATGGTACAGATAAGAAAGAAGAGAAGAAGA
>JBFMGN010000901.1:0-1902 GCA_040752435.1 Spirochaetota bacterium | reverse complement strand
GTCTCCGCATGTGCAGGGCCAGGGAACTTCTCTTAAGCCCCGGCGCCCAAATTAAGCAGATTGCCAGGCAAGTTGGTTATACCAGTCCACGGCATTTCAGCAAATTGTTCAAACGGCAGTTCGGCTCTTACCCCTCGAAATTTCGCAAGAGCAGAGATTCTGACAGTATTTCCTTAAGTGTAGAAAATAATCCCTGAATCGTAGATTTGTGGCATATGGTATCGATACACGGCGTGATAGGATTAAATGCAAAAGATCATTTAAGAGGAGGAGAAAAAAGCATGAAGAAAGCAAAATTCTTTTTATTCTGCCTGATTATTGTGTTTGTCGTTGCTGGACTGCTTTACGCAGGCGGAAAGACCGAGGCTAAAACGAAAGGTTTAAGAATTGCCATGGTTGTCAAAAATTTAGGCAATTCCTTTTTTGAAGCCTGCCGTGACGGCGGACTCGAAGCGGCCAAAGAACTGGGCGGTGTGGAGCTGATCTACCAGGGACCCAGTACCCCGACGGCTGAAGGGCAGATAGAGATTATCGATTCTCTGATTGCCCAGAAGGTTGATGCCATTGCTATTTCTGCCAACGATGTGGATGCCCTCGTTCCGATTTGTAAGAAAGCGATGAAAGCAGGCATCAAGGTTATATCCTTCGATTCAGGAATTGCTGAGGCTGGACGTATACTGCACCTTGCTCCGTCAGGAGACGAGTTTATCGGCCGAAGCCAGGTGAAAATGATGGCGGAGCTTATCAATTTTAAGGGCGAAATCGCCATCTTGAGCGCTTCATCTCAGGCGACTAATCAGAACGCCTGGATCGAATGGATGAAAAAAGAGCTGGAGAAGCCCGATTACAAGGATATGAAGCTGGACACGGTTGTCTATGGCGATGACCTATCCGACAAAAGCTACCGTGAAGCCATGGGCTTATTCAAATCCTATCCCAACCTCAAGGGAATTATCTCCCCCACCACCGTCGGTATCGCGGCCACTGGAAAAGCCTTAGAGGATGCCGGTTTGGCAGGCAAGATCGAGCTTACCGGGCTCGGCCTGCCGTCCGAGATGAAGCAGTACATTAAAAACGGAACATGCCGCAAGATGTCACTCTGGAACCCCATTGATCTCGGCTACTCTGCCACGTATATTGCCAATAAACTGGTTGCCGGTGCATTCCAGGGTAAGGAAGGTGAAGTTATGAAGATCGGCCGAATGGGTGACATTACTATCGGAAAGGGAAATGTGGCTGTAATGAGCGAACCCTACGTTTTTAACAAGGATAATATTGATAAGTTCGCCGTAATATATTAATCTTAGTCTTTAAAGAAAGGATTAAAAGAGCGAAGATGGGGTACACCTCTTCGCTTTTTTTAATGGAGAATCTTTAAGTGCCGGACACGATTCTGGAATGCCGTAGAATAAGCAAGTATTTTCCCGGAATAAAAGCCCTCGATGAAGTGGATTTTAAAATTCGCAGCGGTGAAGTCCACGCTCTTATCGGTGAGAACGGTGCCGGAAAATCAACCCTCGTTAAGATAATCACAGGGATTTATCAGCCCGGTTCCGGAGAGCTTATTATGGACGGCCGGGCAGTCGAATTTCGCAACCCTACCGCTTCGCAAACCGCCGGTATCGCAGCCATTCATCAGGAAGCGACCATGTTTCCCGAGCTTTCGGTGACAGAAAACATCTACATGGGGCACCATCTCTCCAAAAAGAAAATCCGATTTCTCGACTGGAAAGTGATGCGGGCAAAGACGGAGTCGCTTTTAAAGAAGCTGGAGCTCGATATCAATCCGGATACAAAAGTTAAAAACCTAAGTGTGGCCCAGCGACACATGGTAGAGATTGTAAAGGCCTTGTCCCTGGATGCACGGATTGTCATAATGGATGAACCGACTTCTGCTCTCTC
>JBFMGN010000900.1:0-1903 GCA_040752435.1 Spirochaetota bacterium | reverse complement strand
GGTTACTAATAAACGTGAAAGCTTATTATCATCCGAAAGCATCATGGCGATAATAATGCCGATTAACATTTCCAGGCTGACCGAAAGCAGGGCAAAGAGTATATTGTTGGTTACACTTTGAATAAAAAGCTTATCTGAAAACATGCCGGTGTAATTTTCGAAACCGATAAAAAGCGGCGGTACGGCAATGTTCAGTTTAAAACGGTAAAAACTGAACACCAGTCCGTATCCGAGGGGAATAAAGGCGGCAATCAACAGAATTACAAAGACAGGCAGAATAAAAAGCCACGATAAGAATGTATCCGTTCTGCTTTTATAAAAGTTGCGCGAGATAAGCATGCCCGTTTGCCTCCTTACAGAAAATTAGACCTCTCTTTTTTAAGAGAGGTCTAACTGATCCCTAAACCCAAGCCGGATTACCTGCCTGTATTTTTGACTCCCTTTGCAGGAGGGAACTCTTTTAGCAGCTTATTGAGGCCGTCTTCCATGTGTTTAACCGCCTTTTCCATGTCCCACTGATTGGTTACATAGTTGGCAACCGCATCCCTGACATAAATCTCGGCCATTGTTCCGGCGGGTATTCTCCACCAGATAACGGCGCCCTGGTCGGAGGCCTGCTTATGCGGATACAGTTTGGAACTTTTTACTTCGGGTTTCTCCCATACGGATTTCCTGGATGGAAGGATAGAATATTTGACAAAATTGCTCAACTGCTTTTCGGCGCTGGTGTAGAACTTGATCCATTCCCAGGCGGCGTCTTTATTCTTGGCTGCCTTGGGAATTCCGATATCCCAGGATGAAAGCTCGGTAACACCATTTTTGCCGTAGGGGATAAGCCCTATCGCCCATTTGCCCACGACTTTTGATTTTTCAGGATTATCACCGTTAGGAGCGATTGCCAGAGTCGGCCACGAGAAACAGAAAGCAGCATTGCCGTTCAGGAAAGCAGCGTCGGCCTCGGGCAGTCCCCAGTTGGGAGAGGCAGGATCGGCGAAATCAAACCATCGCTTTGCAACTTTAAAAGCTTCTCTGGTTTCCGGTGAATTGATGGTGACGTTCCAGTCGGCATCCGCCCAACGGCCGCCCAAGGACCACTGCACCATCATCCACAACCCGCTTAACTGTTCCTTCAACCCCGGGATAGATACAGCATAGAACCCCTTGGAAGGATTATGAAGTTTTTCACTCAGTGCAAAAAAATCGTCCCAGGTTTTCGGTAATTCTTTTACCAGGTCGGTCCGGTACGCCAATGTCTGCGGGGTATTTGAAAATGGAATGCCCATAATCTTGCCGGCCCATTTTCCGGACTGTTCCCAGAGACCGGCCATAATATCGGAGGAATCAAAGTTATCCTTTTTAATAAAGGGTGCCAGATCCTCCATGAACGGCTCGAATTCGCCGTCCCACTGGCAGGCGGGGGTTACCACATCATAAGAAGTGTCACCGCTTGAAAGGGCGAGACCCATCTTTTCATACAGGGTGAGATACGGGAAATCCACGACTTCCAGCTTGGCACCGGTTTTGGCTTCAAACTCCGCTGCGTATTCCCGGGCAGCTTCAGCATAGGTCGCAGCGAAATAAAGCGCCGTAATCTTTTTCCCTTCTAAGGGCTTTCCCCCGGCAGCAGGTGCTCCCTCTTTCTGCCCTCCGGCGAATAGAGAAAAGGAACCCACCACACATACCAGAATTAATACCAAGACACCAATTCTTTTCATCCTTTTTTCTCCTTTTCAATCTTAATTATTTTTATCTGAAACTTAATTCAGATTTTTTTTAAGCCCCTGGAAATACAATATAGAGCAATTAAACAGCCCCGCCTTTTGAACCGAAAACAGACCCCCCTCTTAACGATTCATATCTACTTAGTGAATATTTTATAGTCATTTGCCTGATTTGTCAATAC
>JBFMGN010000090.1:0-8784 GCA_040752435.1 Spirochaetota bacterium | reverse complement strand
TCAGGACGATGAATGGGCGGCTAAAGTGGGACAGAAAGGAAAACCCGAGGGTTATTATTTCCCCAGGCAGTTGAATAACCATGGAGGCTATTTCCCTTACACTTTTTTTGGCCTTAATCCAGGCACTAAAAAAGAAGATGTGAGAAAATGCCTTGAGAATTGGGAGAAAGGCGATAATGGCATTTTATATCTTTCGCGGGCTTATAAATTAAAACCCGGTACCGGGTGGGATGTTCCTCCTGGAGTCCTGCATGCACCCGGCTCCCTCCTTACCTATGAACCCCAAAGGGCATCGGATGTATTTGCCATGTTTCAGAACCTGGTTTGGGATAAACATATCCCCTGGGACATGCTGGTGAAGGATGTTCCTGCTAAACACAAAAAGGATCTTGATTGGATTGTCGACATGATCGATTGGGATTTGAATATTGATCCTGATTTTTATTCCAATAGATTTTTATCGCCTGAATATGTTAAGCCTTTAGAGGAGATGCGGGAGGCCGGCTATGAAGAATTTTGGGTGGTCTATAACTCTGATTTCTTTGCTGCCAAAGAATTAACCGTTTTCCCCAAGCGCTCGGTGGTTATCAAAGAAAATGCTCCTTACGGCGCAATCGTCATTCAGGGACATGGCAAATTCGGTGTTTTAGAAGTAGAATCTCCGGCCATGATTCGTTTTGGCCAGATGACTAAAGATGAATTATTTGTAACAGCGAAAACTGCACAGGCAGGAGTTACGATTACCAATGCAAGCGAGCGGGATAATCTGGTAATGCTCAAGCATTTTGGACCGGAAGCGTAGTTATTCCCAGGCCAAAACGGATTTTTCCTTAAAGTGAGGAGCTTTAAGTTAACGAAATTATTGGTAAAGGAGGTGATGCCAATGAATGGCCGCAAGGGGCTAAAACGATGAATTATATCTCGTATTAAAATTTTTAAATCAAAGGAGAAGAAAATGAAGAAGATCTTGTTGTTTATCTTAGTATTAGTTCTTCTTATTTCCTCAGTTGTCGTTGCCGGAGGAAAAAAAGAAGAAAAAAAGCAGATTGTCATAGGTTTGACTTTGCCTTCTTTATCCCATCCATTTTTTGTCTATTTACAAAAGAATGTGATGGATGAGGCGGAAAAGCTGGGTGTGCAGGTCATTGCCATTGATGCTGAAAATGTAGCCGCCAAGCAAATGTCAATTGTAGAAGACTTTATTTCCAAGAAGGTTGATGGGGTTTTAATGTCTCCCATTGGTACTGATGCCCTGGTTCCGGCAGTTGAAGCCCTCAATCGGGCCAAGATTCCCGTAGCAACCGTTGATAGAAAGGTAAGCGGCGGAGACGTGCTCGTTCATGTGGGTGCCGATAATGTGGAAGGAGGAAGAGTTGCCGGAAGGTATATCGTTGAAAAACTGGGCGGAAAAGGTAATGTAATCGAGTTAGAAGGGACACCGGGAGCCTCCCCGGCCATCGACAGAAAAAAAGGATTTGATGAAGTGATCGCAAAATCCAATATTAAAATCCTGGTCAGCCAAACCGCCAAGTTTGATAGAGCCACAGGTCAGTCAGTCATGGAAAACCTCCTGCAAGCCTATAAAGATTTTCAAGGTGTTTTTGGAGCCAATGATGAAATGATCCTGGGGGCCGCGGAAGCTATGCAAGCTGCCGGGGTAGACCTGTCTAAAGTGGCAACCATCGGTTATGATGCTATACCGGATGCCCTGGCATACATCAAAGAGAAAAAATTAAATGCAACAATAGAGCAGTTTCCTGGTGAACAAGCCAAAAAAGGTTTAAGATTCCTGGTTGATTATATAAAAGACAAGAAAATGCCGCCTCAGAAGGAGGTATATATTACTCCGGTTGCTATTACCCAAAGTAATTTGCAGGATGCTGAACATAAAGTAGAGTAGAACCTTTGGAAAAAAGGCTGATATCTTCTATAATATCAGCCTTTTTATTTTATTAAACGAAGAGCCCAATAATGGAAAAGGAAAATATTCTTAAAATGGTGAGGATCAGCAAGGAATTTCCCGGGGTAAAAGCCTTGCATAAGGTAGACTTTGATTTGAAAAAAGGGGAAGTACATGCACTGGTGGGTGAAAATGGGGCGGGAAAATCCACTTTGATAAAGATACTGGCGGGTGTATACAGAGCGGACGAGGGTGAAATTTGGCTTAAGGGTGAGAAAATCTCTGTTCACAGTACCAGGGAGATGATTGATTATGGAATCAGTGTGATCTACCAGGAGTTGAATCTCATTCCTTATTTATCCATTGCCGAAAATATTTTTCTGGGCAGGGAACCAATCAAGAAATATTCCAGGTTTGTTGACTGGAAAACGATGTACCAAAGAGTAAACGAAATTGTAAGGCCCTTCAATATCGATCTTGATCCAAGAAAAAAGGTCTATACTCTGGGAATTGCCTACAAACAGGTGGTAGAAATTGCCCGGGCGCTTTCTCTTCAATCTGAAATCATTGTTATGGATGAACCCACCGCCACACTCACCGGGCACGAGGCGGAGAGGTTATTTGAGATTATCAATACTTTAAAAAATAAGGGAGTTTCCATTATCTATATTTCCCACCGTCTTGAAGAGATACGCGGAGTGGCAGATAGAGTCACAGTCTTGCGTGATGGTGAAAAGATTATCACTGATAATTTAAAAAATTTGAAACTCGATGACATTATCAGACATATGGTAGGGAGAGTGCTTCAGGAAAAATATCCCAAAGAACAAATAGAGGCCGGGGGAGAAGTTCTCAAAGTTGAGAATCTATCTAAAAAGGATGTTTGTGAGGGTGTATCGTTTAAATTAAAAGCAGGAGAAATTTTGGGAATTGCGGGCCTGGTTGGTGCCGGCAGAACAGAGATGATCCAATTATTATTTGGGTATCAGAAAAAAGACAGCGGTAAGATTACGGTAAAAGGAAAAGAGATTCGGATAAGAAAACCTTACGATGCTGTTCGTGAAGGGATCGGCCTGATTCCAGAAGAGAGGAAAAATCATGGTTTAATTCTATGTCTTTCGGTTCTCGACAATATTTCATTGGCAATTTTGGATAGATTCTCTATTTCAGGTTTCATCGAAAGAAAAGGCTTACTGGAGATTATTCATTCGATTATTAAAAATTTGGACATAAAAACACCCTCGGTTAAACAGTTGGTAAAAAACTTAAGCGGCGGTAATCAACAGAAAGTAGTCCTTGCAAAATGGTTCTTGAGAAGCTGCGACATATATATTTTTGATGAACCGACCCGCGGTATTGATGTGGGAGCAAAAATAGAAATTTATAAATTGATGGAAAGTCTGGTAAAAAGCGGTGCCGGCATCATCATGATTTCTTCTGAACTGCCGGAGGTGTTGAATATGAGTGACCGAATTGTGGTAATGTACAACGGAAGGATTGTGAAGGAGTTTGAAAGAGATGAAGCAACCCAAGAGAGTATCTTAAGTTATGCAATTGGTGGTGGAAAAGAAGCAATCAAATATGCTAAAGAAATCTTAAGAGAAGATAAATGAAAAAACAAGTAGCGTTTATTTTGAAAAACTACGGCATTTTTATCGGATTTTTAACAATTGTTTTATTTCTTTCTATTTTGTCGCCGGCCTTTCTTACTCTAACCAATATATTAAATATAATTCGGCAGACTTCCATTCATGGTATTATAGCAGTGGGAATGACTTTTGTTATCCTGACTGCCGGTATTGATCTATCTGTCGGGTCACTGGTAGCTCTAACAGGGGTTTTATGTGCGGGCTTTGAACACGCAGGCTGGAATATACTTCTGATAATTATTGTGACCCTCGTTATAGGTTCTTTTCTTGGCCTGGTAAATGGGCTTGTTATTACAAAAGGTAAGGTGACCCCTTTTGTGGTGACATTAGGAATGATGAGTATTGCAAGAGGATTAGCCCTCATTTATGCCAAGGGCTATCCGATCAGCGGTTTCGGGAATGCTTTCCGCTTTATTGGGGCCGGGTATATTCTGGATATTCCTCTTCCAATATTCATTTTCATTCTGACCATCTTCATCGCGGCGGTTATATTAAGGAATACCAGATTGGGGAGGTATACCTATGCCATAGGGGGGAATGAAGAAACAGTTAAACTGTCAGGCATTAACGCTGATTTTTATAAAACCGTGGCTTATGTATTATCCGGTTTAACCTCTGCCCTGGGTGCGATTGTGCTTACTGCCCGGCTTAATGCTGGAGAACCGATCGCTGGAACCGGATATGAACTTGATGTTATTGCGTCGGTTGTTATTGGCGGCACCAGTTTAATGGGAGGGAGAGGCAGTGTTTGGGGCACTTTTATCGGTGCTCTCCTGATTGGTACCATCAATAATGGGATGAATCTTCTTGGAGTGTCTTCCTATTTCCAATTAGTAGTAAAAGGATTAATCATTATCGGAGCAGTGCTGCTGGATAGATTAAGAGAAACTTAAAGATTACTCTTTTATGTCAAAATGGCTGAATCGAGGTATACTTTCCAATGGATAACGCTGATAGTGTGACCAATCTAACACTTTTAAAGAAAACTGCGATTTTTTCACTCCTGGGAGAACGAGAACTTGAAACCATCGCCCGGTACAGCTCCGCTTGCGATTTTAATAAAGGCGAAATGATTTTCCAGGAAGGTGGTGCCGGGGACGCGCTCTATATTGTGGATAAGGGCGAAGTGGTAATAACAAAGAAATCCCAGGAAGGGGGAGAAATGGATGTCGCCCGTTTCATAGCGGGGGATTGTTTTGGAGAACTCGATCTTTTTACCAATTCACCCCGCCGCGCTTCGGCAACGGCAGCCTCCGATATACGGGTGTTAATGTTTCCCGTTAATGGAATGGGATTGGGAAATGTGCTCAAGGAACAGCCTGCCATTTCCGCCCGGATTCTTCACAGTTTTCTGGTTGGAATTGCCGGCCGAATCCGGAACGCCAACAGGCTGATCAAGGAAAATTCTCCCTGGGTACAGGAATTACAGCGACAAATGTATGGAGATAAACTAACCGGTTTATATAATAAAACATACCTGGAGGAAAACCTGGGCGGCTGCCTGAAGGATAAAAATAGGCCCTTAAGTCTCCTTATGATAAAACCGGATAATTTTAAAGTGATAAACGATACCTACGGACATGAAGCCGGGGATCATGCCCTTCAGCTTATGTCTGCAAAACTTAAGGAAATTACAGCCGAAGACGGCATAACCGTCAGATTCATGGGTAATGAACTGGCGGCGGTTCTTCCCGGCTTAAACCGGCAAAGAGCCCTGAATGAGGCCGAAAGAATTCAAAAAATCCTTAATAAGCTGGATTTAACCGCTGTTACCGGCGGGAACCCTTTCTCTCTATCGGTGAGTATAGGAATTTCCGTTTTCCCGGAACACGGAGAAAGCTCGGATCGGCTTATTCAGTCTGCCCACGAACTGCCCCTTATCGGCCGCAGCAGAGGCGGGAATAAGATTCTTTTTCCCGAGGATAAGTAGAAAACCGATGAATTTTTCAGGAGACTTTTTAAAGAGGATCGATATCTTCTCAAATCTGGATACGGAAGAATTAAGGGTTATTTTTTCCCTGATGTACCAGACAGAGATACAAGGGGGCAAAATCCTGTTTCATGAGGGGGATGCAGGGGATAAGCTTTTTATTGTCGCTTCAGGCAAAGTGGCTATCTCGGTTAAACTGCCGGATGGAAGCGACCTGGATATAACCGAAATCAATGCCGGGAATTTTTTCGGGGAGATGTCGATATTCGAAAATGCTCCCCGCTCAGCTACCTGCTATACAAAGGAGGACAGTGTCCTGTTCAGTCTTCAGGACAGTAATTTCTTCGATCTAATGCGTATGCAGCCCGCAACTGCAATTAAAATTATGCACCGCATGCTCAACATTACGGTCCAGCGGCTTCAGAGGACCGGTGCCTTTCTCTCCGATATGGTCACGTGGGGTGAAAGCGCCCGTAAGAGAGCGATTACCGATGAGCTTACCGGGTTGTTTAACAGACGATTTTTGGATGACGCGCTGGAAGAACAGTTCTCCCGGGCCAAACAAAACGGCCAACCCCTGGCGCTGGTTATGGTGGATCTGGATCACTTCGGGGAATTGAACCGGGAGTATGGGCAGGCAACTGGGGATAATGTGATCCTGGCCGTTACGCCTGTCTTTAAAAGTCTTTTTAATGAGAAAGCCATACTGGCACGCTATGGCGGGGATGAGTTTACCTTCATACTGCCCGAGACGGAAGGGGAGGAGGCGTACAAATTGTGCGAGAAAGTCTGTAAAGAACTTCGGGCGCTTACGATACTCGAAAACTTAGGCGGGGGTGTTACACGGATAACTTCAAGTATCGGGGTAGCCTCCTTTCCGGAAAATGCGCAAACACTGGAAGCCCTTAAGGGAAGAGCCGATCAGGCCCTCTACCGGGCTAAGGAATTGGGACGGGACAGGGCTGTGCTTATTAAAGGCTGATCATTTAAAGCGGAAAGTGCAGCTTCCATGCAAGACCATGTTCACTTGTTATTTCAAAACCGCCCTTTAACTGCCTTACAAGAGAATCTATCAATTTAATTCCCAACCCGGCGCGGGAATAAGCGGAATTATTATTCTGAAAGCCTATACCATTGTCTTTTATAATAAAAATAACCCTATCATTTTCTTTGTACATTTTAAGGGATAGCGTCCCTTCTTTTTTATCCGGAAATGCATGTTTAAGGCTATTAAGCATAATTTCATTGGTAATGAGCCCGAGGGGTATCGCTTTATCGATACCGAGTGATAGCTCTTCAATATCGGCGGTAAACGTAATTTTCTTTTTCGCAAGCCTGAATGTTTCTTGAAAGTGTCTTATCAAATCCGAAAAATAATCCTTTACGCGAATACACGTGATGTTTTCAGATTGATATAAGTGCTCGTGAATCAACGCCATTGTATGGATTCGATTCTGACTGTTTACAATCCATTGTAAGTCGTCTTTATCCTTTATGAAATCGGTCTGCAGATTCAACATACTTGATATTATCTGCAGGTTGTTCTTGACCCGATGGTGGATCTCCTGCAGCAGAACTTCCTTCTCCTGAAGCGATGCAAGCATACGCTGTTCTGCCTGCTTACGTTCGGTTATGTCGGTAATAAATCCTTCCAGAGCGGTCAACTCCCCATTAGCATCAAAGACACCTCTCCCTTTCTCCCATACCCATCTGATTGAACCTGATGAAGCGTGAATGCGGTATTCTAAAATATATGGCCGCTTAACCGCGATCATTTTTTGTATGTTATCTCGCACTTGTTGCCGGTCTGACGGTTCAATGATGGAGTTGAATGAACGGACTCTGTTGCCGATAAACTCATGGGCCGGATATCCGGTCATGTTAAAGATGCCCTCACTCAAATATTCCATTGTCCATTCAGGGTCATATGCACATCTATAAGCAAATCCCAAGAGATTGTCGATGAGCGTATTAAGTCTTCTGGCGTATTCGGTTAATTTTTCCTGGGCAAGCTTGCGCTCGGTAATATCTTCACTTATAGAAACTACGCCGTCTTCGGGATTCTCGGGATTGATAGGAGTAAAAAATGTCCGGATAATCAGCGAACGATTCCCTGTCACAGGATTATATTCCCCTTCATAAAAACCCTGTTCACCTTTCAAAGCTTTTATTAATTCCCCCCGGTAGAGTTCGTTGGTCATTTTTTCTACTGCATTGAAACCAATCATTTTTTCACTGGTGCTGCCAATTATCTTTTCAGCTTGTTCATTGCATTCAACCAGCACACCCTTCGAATCATAATACGCCATCGCGAGAGGCGATTTTTCAAACAGTACTTTGTATTTGTCGATCCGATTCGGCAAATCCGATTGATGACGTCTCGCTTCGGAAAGCTTCCTCAACAGTTTTTTAAGGGTTCCTTTATGCATCCTGGACTTCTATCTCTTTAGCGTACGGTTTCCCCTTTAAACGGTCACCCCACCCGTATTCTCTTGGATATACGGAAACGAGTAGGTAAATTATAGGCCAAGTTCATGAAAAATATTAACTATAATAATAGTATATATCACAGTATAATGATATATATATTATAGCTCATTTTTTGTATATATCGAAGTATAGATGAAGTGATTTTACAGTTGAACCCGTTTCATTTGAATGGCGTTTTTCATGCAACTGTAAAGTAACAATTTTCACAACCATGGGTGTTTAATATGGAGCAGGCAGCGTGAATGAAGGAGGTACCATTATGGCCAAAGCGGCATTCCGTTAATGAAATCAATTGATTGGAAGTGGTTGATTTTCATGGGTAGATCCGTAGTGATCATCATGATTTTTGGGATAGAAAACCTCATAGAGAAGTGGACATCCATGGTCGCGCTCATCCTTTTCATTCTCTACCCGCTCATCATAAAAGGGTTCGCAGGCATCGGAATAATGGAAAGAATCCGAAAACCGGTAAAATGCCATGCACCCGCAGGATCCCGCCTTAAGCCTTAGCAGAGATGATCAGAGAATATCCAATATAGCCGTTTTGAATTAATCGGGTGAGTATCTTGCTGCTGCGGTGAAGTTCAAACACGGCGCTTATTCCATACTTTAAAATCAGCCGGGTGACCAAACTAAGTTTTTCACCTGGAGTGAAAATATCGAGTGGGCTGTTGGGATCCCACTTGTGGCCGGGCCTTACCTTCATTGCGTTTTCTATTCCTGACCAATCTTCAACAGTCTTTGGAATGGCCCCGCCTTTAATCAACATTTGTTTCCATTCTGCCGCGGTATAAGGCATGGTTCCTATGCGCCGG
>JBFMGN010000009.1:11851-17484 GCA_040752435.1 Spirochaetota bacterium | reverse complement strand
GGTCTCCAGAATTCTTTGCTGTTCATGCCGGCCGACATTCAAAATTGAAGTAATAAAGTCGGCTATCTTACCCGGGTGATCAATATTCACCATGTTCAGGCGCATTTCTTCGGAAAATAATGGATTGTTTTCCGAGATTTGCTTCATCTCGCTTATGAGTGAACGGGTTAAAGCTTTAACCTCATCGGTATCATCGTAAACGTCGTCCAGATACTCTACCGCCGCGGTGATGGGAGGTTCCGCTGACAAGAATTTCTTTACACGAAACCGTTTCAGGGTGGAAATAAAAATATTCATTCCGCCGTCAGGGAGATTTATCCTTTTTACTATTTTTGCAACCGTGCCTACCTCATAAAGCTCCTTCGGACCGGTGGACTTATCCGGTTCATCGGTTTTAAACAGCAGCAGACCAATCAAGTTGTCGGTGGACATGGATCTGTTGATTACATTGATATCATCCTGTAAAGCAATCATAAAGGGCGTGAAAATACCCGGAAAAATAGGATTCCCCATTAAGGAGATAATTAATAACTTATTTGGTAAAATGTGATCCGCAGGAATTATTTGTCTCTCATCCATAACTACAATCCTTTCTTTTTTCCTTTTCTTGTACAATTATGTATATATTTATTTCTAACGGCAAGAAAAAAATGGGTTTTGGAATCTCTATTATTCAGAGGCAGTAATGAAACGAAACAGCATTGTGGAAGCTGTTATTCTCAAGAATTACAGGATCGGCGAAATTCATAAAGGCGTCATCCTTTTAACCCGGTCTTCAGGGTTAATTCATGCCATTGCACACGGCGCCTATAAGGGAAGGAGCAAACTGGTTGGCAGTACTGATCCATATAACTTGATTACGGCGTACCTCTATTATGAACCGGTAAAAAAAACGTACAAAATCAGTGATGCCGACTGTAAAAATTTTTTTAAAGGTATAAAGAATCATCTGAAAAAATTTTACGCGGCGTCTCTATGTGCGGAGGTTATCATAAAATCTTTCGGCGGCGGCGAAGAGATACCCGGAACAGCTTTTGCCCTGCTTGTTTCCTGTTTCGGTTTACTGGAGAAAGGGGATACCGCATCTATTGCCTATATACTCATCCAATTCATATGGCGTTATGTACAACTTATGGGATTTCAACCGGAATTGAATTGTTGCGCCGCCTGTGGTAAAATCATCGGAGAAAAGGAAGATGTATTCTTTTCGTGGGAGGATATGGCTTTTATGTGTTCAGGGTGTGCAGGCTCATCGGAAGAAAAACTAAGCCGGGGAGCGTATTCCTACCTTCTTTATACGACAAAACTGTCTTTCGAGCGGGCTGTTACAGTAAAACTTGAAGAGGAGTCCTCTGCTTCCCTCAAGAAGATGATGTATCGGATTATGGAAGAAATTCTCGAAAGTCCATTGAATACCTTATCCAGCAGCACGGGATTACTGTGAGGGTTTTTATAGCCTTGCCGATACCCGGCTCAGTCAGAGACACAATAATCCGGGAGAGTATGAACATTCGTAAGGAATACCCGCCAATCGGGTGGGTAAAGGGCGAGGGTATGCATATAACTCTCCACTTTCTGGGCGAACTTGGAGGGAAAGGAGTGCAGGAAATAATCCGACTCTTAACCACTACACCGTTTACAATTCCGGCTTTTACGATAGATTTTTCAGGTGCGCTTAAGTTCCCTGAAAAAGGAAAACCGAGGGTTCTCTTTTTAAGGATTACAAAAGGAATAGAAGAGTGCCTTGCAATTTATGATGCCTTAACCCTGCTTCTCAAACCATTTGTTATGAAAACTGATAAGCATTTTACCCCCCATATAACCCTCGCCAGGATAAAAAACAGCCCGGCCTGGCCGGATGTGAGCAGGTTTCAGGAGATTAAAGGGAGTTTTACAGTCAGTGCGGTGGTTTTATATGAGTCAATTTTGCTTAAGACAGGGGCAGAGTATCGGGAACTTGCGAAAGCAGACCTTAAGACAGATACAATCGACAATCAGAAAACACGTGGAGCATTATGACCTGGAATAAAAAAGATATTGACCCCGAACTTGTCAGGGGGATAGCCGGACGTTTCAATATGGATTTACTGGCCGCATCGGTCGCCTTAAGGAGAGGCTTAAGCGGCTGCAATGATTTATGTTATTTCCTTGAGGATGATCTCAGGTACCTGCACAACCCGTTCCTGTTTGTCGACATGGAAGATGCCATAGACAGAATTCACCTGGCCCGGGAGGAAGGGGAAAAGCTTCTTGTTGTCGGCGACAGGGATGTCGACGGCATAACATCAACCGCCCTGCTTTTCAAAGCTCTTAAGGATTTCGGGATCGATGTTGCATGCTCCCTTCCCCTGGGAGATGACGATTACGGATTGTCCTTTCGGACTGTAACGGATTTTGCTTCGAATAGCGGAACGCTGATCATTACAGTTGATTGCGGGATATCCAACCGGGCGGAAGTTGCGTATGCGGCCGAAAAGGGGATAGATACAATAATAATCGATCATCATAATCCACAAGCGGAACTTCCCCCGGCTTTCGCTATACTAAATCCGAAGCTTGAAGCGTCGGGCTACCCTTTCAGGGACCTGGCAGGCTGCGGTGTTGTTTTTAAATTCATTTGGGCTTTAAGGTTTTCTGAAACGGAATTGTATAATCATCCCATCTACCTGCTTAATGTCAGGCCGGGTAATGAAATTATTATACTTGAGGCCGTGAAAATGATTAATTTGACGGTGGTGGATAGGATTTCTGAGAATCTTGTACCGGGTATGGTTAAACTTGAGCAAACCAGGCTTAACGATTTTCTTACAGGCCATGAGCTTTTTGTCTACGAGGCTGAAATACAGAAAAAAATGTTAAAGTCTGTTTTCGGACCGAAGGTCGATATTCACTTGATGGATCTTGCACCGGAGATCTGGAAGGTTTTTCCGCCGCTGGTGAAAAAAAGTCTGCTTGCAATCCGTGAACTCAGCAAAATGGCAAAGTACAGGGATAAAGCCATAGAAGAACTTGAAGTGTTTATCAATCTCTTCGTTTCATTTATCCATAAAAGCGAAGAACGGATTTCAAGAGATTTTCAGTCAACCCTCGATCTTGTCGCCCTTGGCACAATCGCAGACCTTATGCCGCTTATAAATGAGAACAGGATACTGGTAAAGCAGGGACTTGCCGCTTTGAACGATACTTCCAGGGAAGGATTGAAAACACTTATCGTAAAACAGGGGCTGGCCGGTAAAAAAATTGATGCCGCCGATATTGCCTGGCACATTTCACCGCTCATAAACTCCACCGGAAGAATGGGCGTTCCGGATAAAGCCTTGAGGCTGCTTTTATCGGAAGACAGGGATGAATGCGAACACCTTGCAGGCGCTATCATTGAACTGAATAAGGAGCGTAAAAAGTTGGGAGATAGTGTGTGGAACATGATTCTGCCTGCTGCCCAAAAGAGCTACGACGAAATGAGCGGGAAAGCAGTTCTTGTAGCGGATCAAAAGATCCACCGCGGCATAACGGGAATAATCGCTTCCAGATTGAATAATTATTTTAATGCAACCTCTATTGTCGTTGCCCTTCTTGAAGATAAAGCCGTGGGATCAGTGCGCGGTGTCAACGGTTTTAATGTACGCCAGCTTTTGGATTATTGTTCAAAACTGTTTACTGACTACGGCGGTCACGATTTCGCCGCAGGTTTTAATATGCCTAACGGTAATTATCCGGAATTTAAACAACGGCTTAAAAGTTTTGTAAACTTAAGCGAGGCGGTGAAACCTTCCGAGGGGATCATAGAAATTGATGCGGAAATTCCACCGGATTTCATGACACCGGAGTTGATCCGGCTGGTGGATTTATTCGAACCCTACGGGGAGGGTAATCCCTCCCTCGTGTTTTTAATAAAATCCGCACGCATTACGGAGATTGAGCTTATCGGCAAACAAGAACGGACCCATGTTCGCCTTCTGCTTGATATCGGAAAGTATAAATGGCCTTCCGTCTTCTGGAATGCTTCAGATCGGGTGGGTAAAGATTTTGCGTTAAACGATAAAGTCGACCTGGTATTCAGGCTCGGGCGAAACTACTTTCAAAACACTGAAAATCTCCAATTAACGATTCTGGATATTCATAGATGAAGCGGTTTACGCGGGCACTGTTTTTTCTCCTTTCAATGGTATCTCTCCGCCTGCATTGTGAGCCCGAAATTCGATATCCGGCGAAGGTGGAGGCCGGTTCTCCGGTCCGAATAATTTTTTATTCAAAAACGCCCGTGAAAGGATTATCGGCTGAACTTACGACTTCGGCTAATTATGTAATCGCCGGCAATAATGGGTTTCCTTTTGAAACAAACACGACTGATAATAGCAGTCTTTGGATTGTATTCATCGGCCTGCCAAGCACTATACTCCCCGGGGAGTATAGGCTTACACTCCATGCCGCAGAAACCAGCGGCAGCAATGCAACCTACCAATACAAACTCGAGGTCAATCCTCGCTCTTTTACCGAAGAGACAGTCTATCTTAATGAAAGTATGACCAGTTTACGGCAAAAACCGGACCCGAAAAAAATTGAAGAGGCAAAGAAACTGAATGAAATCCTTACGACTTTTAATATCGGGGCGGTTTATCAGACTGGCGCATATATATTGCCCCTTATGAATCCGCGGGAAAGTGCCGGTTTTGGGGACCGGAGAATATATGTTTATACCAACGGAGAAAAAGAGCGCACGACCCACACTGGTGTTGATTTAGCGGCTGCAAGCGGAACGCCGGTAGCCGCAGGGGGAGCCGGAAAGGTCGTGTTCGCCGGGAACCGCATAATGACCGGAAAGACGGTGGTACTGGAGCATGCCCCCGGCATTTTTTCACTCTATTTTCATATGGAGGCCCTCTCCGTTAAAGAAGGGGATGAAGTCTTGCAGGGCCAGGTAATCGGCACCGTCGGCACTACCGGACTGGCTACTGGCCCCCATCTCCACTGGGAGATCCGGGTGGGGGGAGTGGCGGTGGAGCCAAAATATTTTTTAGGTGATGCGCTCCTTGACAAAGATAATATTTTGAGTAGTATACAGGCATTAACGAATAAAGACGAAGGGGGGTGATACTATCGCGCAGGTAAAAATAGAGGAGGGTGAGGCTCTCGAAAAAGCGTTGAAGCGTTTTAAACGTATGGTAGAAAAGGAGGGTATTATTCGCGAATGGAAAAAACGTGAATATTTTGAAAAACCTTCAACTGTTCGCAATAAGAAGCGAAAAGCACTTCAGCGCAAGCAAATGAAGAAAGCCAGGAAAATGCAATCGATGAGGAGTTATTAGAAGAGGCTATGACAGCCTCTTTTTTATTCCGCACATCGGCCGAAGGCCGTACCATACGGAACGAAAACCTACGGGTCCTAAGCCCGTAGGTTTTCATTTCTTTTTGTATTGGCAAGGGCTGATTATACATGTATACTTTAAAATGGAGGTTTTTAAGATATGAAGCTCTATACTCGCGGGCAGGTAGGGCTGATTTCACTATTATGCTGTGTACTTGTGCTTGTAGCAGCCTTTATCTTCGGTTTCTTAAGAATACCCGGAGCAAAACTGCAATCTGACGACCCGGCGGCCGCAGCCGGGACTTCTTACGGGCTCAACTCAAAGAAA
>JBFMGN010000009.1:0-11841 GCA_040752435.1 Spirochaetota bacterium | reverse complement strand
ACCTTACACCGAATCCGCCTGCCTATCAAGGGGTCGTACCTGCCCGCGGCAATGATCCTTATAGTGAAGATGAACTGATAAATATAGAGGTCTATGAGAAATTAAATGAAGCAGTCGTAAATATAACCACTGAGACCGTAGCATTGAATTGGTTCCTGGAACCGGTGCCGCGGGAAGGAGCGAGCGGTTCCGGCTCAATAATCGATAAGCGCGGTTATGTATTAACCAATAAACATGTAGTTGAAAACGCGTATAAAGTCTTCATCCGCCTTGCGGATGGGAGCCAGTATGACGGTGAGGTGATCGGAGTGGACCCGGAAAATGACCTTGCCATCGTAAAATTCGATCCAAAGGGCAAAGATCTGATGACTATACCTTTCGGCGTGTCGGCCGACTTGAAAGTAGGGCAGAAGGTCCTTGCCATCGGCAACCCTTTCGGATATGAACGTACATTAACAACCGGAATCGTGTCCGGGTTGGGGCGGCCGGTAATGACCGGTAATAATCTGATAATACGGGACATGATCCAGACGGATGCATCCATTAATCCCGGTAATTCCGGGGGACCATTGATAAACTCAAAGGGGGAGATGGTTGGAATAAACACGATGATTTATTCTCCTTCCGGCGGGTCGGTCGGTATCGGATTTGCAGTCTCGGTGGATATTGCCACTAGAGTTGTACCTGACCTGATAAAATACGGTTCCGTGCGCCGGGGATGGATAGATATCGTACCGGTCCAACTTTTCCCGGAACTTGTCAAGTATGCCGAGCTGCCTGTTGACAGCGGGCTTTTGATATCCAGGGTAATCCAGGGTGGGAATGCAGAAGCTGTGGGAATACACGGCGGAACAAAAGCAGTCAGATACGGCAGATCAACCATCTATCTCGGCGGCGACATAATTGTAGCGGTGGACGGTCTCCCTGTCGGATCCTGGGCTGATCTGTATGCCGCGCTGGAAGATAATAAACCGGGAGATGTCATTTCCGTTGTCGTATATCGGGGTAAGAGTAAAAAAGAGTTTTCTATCAAACTATCAGAACGCCCCAAGGGATACCAGCTGGAATAGTTACCGTGCGAAAAGCCTAAAAAGAATATTTTAAAGTATGAGAAAATTTGAAGTTATATCCAATTTTTCACCTGCGGGAGATCAGGAGAAGGCTATCGGTCTTTTAGTCGAAGGTATCCTTAACGATCTCGCCTGCCAGACTCTGAAAGGGGTTACCGGTTCCGGCAAAACCTTTACCATGGCTAAGGTGATCGAGGCGGTTCAAAGGCCTACCCTGGTTATATCGCATAACAAGACCCTTGCTGCTCAGCTTTACAGGGAGTTTAAGGAGTTTTTCCCGCATAATGCGGTTGAATATTTTGTCTCATATTACGATTATTACCAGCCCGAGGCGTATGTTCCGTCCAAGGACCTTTATATTGAAAAGGACGCCTCAATTAATGAAGAAATCGACCGGCTCCGCTTAAGTGCAACTTCTTCTCTTATGGAGCGGCGGGATGTAATCGTCGTTGCGACAGTCTCGTGTATCTACGGTCTCGGCAGCCCGGGTTCCTTCAGGGAGATGCGCCTTATTTTGGAAGCCGGCCAGGGGTGTGATGTTCAAAAGATCTGCCGCAAGCTTGTTACTCTGCAATACGGCCGGAACGATCCTGTCTTGAGCCGGGGACACTTCAGGTTGAAAGGTGATGTACTGGAGATATATCCTGCCTACCTTAAAGAAGCGTACAGGATTGAATTGGATTGGGATGTGATTGAGCGAATAAGAAAAATAAACCCAGTTTCCGGTGATGTTCTGGAAGACTTGGATATTATTACGGTATACCCGGCTAAACACTTCGTAATGGCGGAAGAGCATGTTCGAAATGCACTTGAAAATATTAAAGAGGAACTAGATGCACGCTACGAGGAACTGCTAAGCCAGGGAAAACTTGTTGAAGCCCAGAGGCTTAAAACGCGGACTGAATATGATCTTGAAATGCTCAATGAGATGGGATACTGCCCGGGTATCGAAAATTATTCCCGGCATTTAAGCGGTAGAAAAGAAGGCGAACGGCCGGCGGTACTCATTGACTATTTCCCGGAACGGTTTTTGACATTTATCGACGAATCCCACGTTACAATTTCGCAGATTCGCGGTATGTACGAAGGTGATAGAGCCCGGAAACTTTCCCTTGTCAACTACGGCTTCCGGCTGCCCTCGGCTTTGGATAACAGGCCGCTCTATTTTGCAGAATTTGAGAGCCTCCTTGATAAAACAATCTTTGTGTCGGCGACTCCCAGGGAGGAGGAACTTGAAAAGTCATCCCGGCTTGTCGAGCAGATTATTAGACCCACCGGGCTGCTTGATCCGCAAATTGTGCTTAGACCGACTGAGGGGCAGATTGAAAATCTCTATTCTGAGATAAAAAAACGGATAGAGGCTGGGGAAAGAACTCTGGTTACAACCTTAACGAAAAAGATGGCGGAAGATCTTTCTTCGTATCTTTCTGATCTTGGACTTAAAGTCAGGTATCTGCATTCGGATATTGAAACTATCGAACGGGTTGAGATTTTAAAAGATTTAAGGAGCGGCGAGTTTGATGTGCTTGTAGGGATTAATCTCCTTCGCGAAGGACTCGATCTGCCGGAGGTTTCCCTTATAGGGATCCTGGATGCAGATAAAATCGGGTTTTTACGAAGCGCGACCTCGTTGATCCAAATCATTGGAAGAGCCGCACGGAATGTAAATGGTACTGTGATTATGTACGCGGAGCGTTTATCGGAGGCGATGAAAGAGGCCTTGGACGAAACTAACAGACGGCGGGCCATTCAGGAAGAATACAACCGGAGGCATGGAATTACTCCCCTGACAATTAAAAAAGCGGTTCAGGATATCCTTGTCCGCAAAAAAGAAGAGAAAAAACAGAATGAGCTTTTTTCCGTGGAGATGCTTAAGAAAAGCTACAATATACTTATTCCGAAAGATCGTAAGACCCTTATTGCACTGCTGGAAAAGGAAATGCTGGAACATGCCAAGAATCTCGAATTTGAGGAAGCGGCTGTATTAAGGGATGAAATCCAGAAGATAAAATCCTATGCCAATTAGAGTGGGCCGTAAGATCGAGCTCAATCAGACTTAAAAAGCACAAAATCAATCGGGCCGCCTGAAATATGAGGCAGGTACTGATTATCTATAATCAGCCGCGTATTCCAGGTTTTTCGCATCTGGCCGGTGATGTAGTTAAAACTTTCAAGGAGGGTTATATATCCGTCGTGATTTTTATCGGCCTTTGACGGAGTTTCAAGAAAATGGTAGGTGAAAAGCCCATGGCCGATAAGCCCCGTTTCGATGGATTCTTCGTCCCTGCCGGAAGCGGAAAAAACGATTGCCTCTGTTGCAGGAATACCTGAGCCGCTGACGGGCGGATAGTTAGTATAGAGCGATAAAGATTTTTGAAAAATCTTTTTCAGTTCAGTGGAGGTCGTCGTATTGTAGTCGGGCGGAATTGAATCTATCTCCGGGCTTAACCCGATAAATCCGCCGGAGTTGCACGCATCGATAATCACTATCTTTTTAAAACTTGGAATATCCCGTAATAGGGCCGCGAGCTCGTCGTTGTATACCGCCTTTTCAAAGAGGATAGTTTTGTCGGCGTCCACAGAATCGCGCAGAAGAAGCCACTCGGAATACGCATTGTCGGAGACCTGTTTTATCCCGGTGACGGAATCATGATACTGGCCGCCGTGGCCGGAGTAATACAGGATAACAGTATCGTCAGTCTTAACTGTCGTTTTTAACGTTTCCAGATCCGCAAGTAACTGTGCTTTTGTGGCTTCGGCATTGATTCGGGTTGTAACTGAATAGCCTTTTGCTGTGAGCAGTTGATCCATAGAAATCGCATCGTCATCGCTGTATTGCAGGTTGAAGGTGTACGCAGGCGTCTCGCCGTAGATAGAAACGCCGTATATCAGGGCATACCCGGCCGGCTCGGAGGGGGTATTAAGGTTTAAGCCGCAATTAAAAATTATAAAGACAAATAAGAGTATGATTATTCCGGCTTTACTGTTTTTTCTCATGCTTTTTCCTTAATAATGCAAATGGATTATAGCTTATTGAAAGGCTTAACCCGGTTGCGGCCGAAATGATAAGATCCTTCCTGAAATAGACGGTGAAAGGCAGACCGAGCCTGAAAAACCACGGCGGCCTTGTCCCAGGGAGAAAATCCAGCAAGGGTTGGAGGGTGAGGGCTGGAAAAAAGAAAAACGATTCTGTCAGCCAATATCGGGCGTAATATCCCGCGGCCGCCAGGGACATTCCCGGCCATAGTTTTACAGGTGTATCTGCCGTACCCCAGGGAAACCTGCCGAGCAGGCGCAGGTCAGCCATTATTCCGGTGAAGCCCCGGTACACGACCCCGCCGGAAAGGGAAGAAGCGTTAACATACAGGCACCCAACTCCGCTTTCCACGGCGAAATAATTCCCCAGGAAAAGGGTTAAACCTTGATATATATTAGCCTTGAGTTGAGGTTTTGCGGAAAACCGGGTCTCTTTCTCTATAACTATGCCGGTTTCAAGGTCGGTATGGAAGTAAAAATCGACGGAGAATGCGAAAACAGAGGGGGAGGAAATGACAAAAAAAAGGAAAAATGTTATAAACTGTTTTCGCATAATACTAAGAAGATGCCTACATTTTACAATAATATCAAGGGCGATATGAAAAATAAGTGCAAAAGTTTGCTTCTTATTCCAGTTCTCATTTTTTTGGCCTTTTTACCCGCCTGCCGTAAAAAAGAAACTTTTCAGGATGTTGAATTGCCGCCTACTTCCGTTCTAAGCACTCAATCCAGTTGGGCAATAATTCGCGCTTCCCATCTTCGCCTGCGGGAAAAACCTTCAATTCAGTCGTCACCTATAACAACATTTTGGAGGGCCAAGGGATTTGTCCTTGAGGTTATTTCAAAAACGGCAAGAAAAGAAACCTTGGAAGAAAAGACGGATTACTGGTATCAGATTAATTACGGCGGTCTTACCGGTTGGGTATTTGGAGGCTACCTGGACATTTTTGATTCCAGGGAGGCGGCCGAGAAAGCTGCGAAGGAGCTGCAGTAATGTCTGACTTAGCAGCCTTGCTCCCCTGGATTGTCCCCCCATTTTTAGGAGCGATAATCGGGTATGTTACCAATGCGATCGCGATTAAAATGCTGTTCCGGCCCTTGACGGAAAAGCGCATCTTGGGGATTCGCATTCCCCTGACACCGGGGATAATTCCCAAAAGACGATATGAACTCGCCGAAAGTATAGCCCGGATGGTTTCCCGGGAACTGCTCACCGCAGAGACTTTACAAAAACAGATCCGCTCCCCTAAATTCCAGGATGGAATTGGGAACAGCATCTCAAATGTAACCTCCTCGGTTTTATCCACGAAACTGTCGAAAATCTTTCTACTGGATGATATTCACACAGATCCCGATTCTTACTCGACCGACCTTAAGCTGAAAGAAATAATCCGGAACGCCTTTGATAGTATTTTGCCGTCTCCAGGTTTCAAAGCTATTATTCAGAATATTATTCATCGCGGCCTTGACCACCTTTTTTCCCTCCCTCTTGGCTCCATCCTGTCAAAAATTGAGGATAGGCCATCCGCTCTGCGAAGATTATTTGAAATTCTCACATCCGAAAAAATCCATGAAAATATTTTAAAAACTATTGACCGTTATGTGGAAAAACAACTGCAGCAGAATACCAGGCTGGAAAGTATCCTTACAACGGATATGGCGGATATTATCTGCCAGGCCTTTAACACGGTCTACCCGGCCGTCTTTTCATCCTTCATAAGATGGCTCAAAAAGGATAGTACTCGCAGCCAGCTTGAACAGAGGGGCCGGGCTCTGGTCAGGGATATCCAGGATAAACTTAATATAATCCAAAAATTGATTATTTCAGCCGCGCAGTATGAAAAAACCCTTGACGCCCAAATGCCGGCCATAGTTGACGATCTTATTCAGTCGTTGGAGGATGCGGGAAGCAGCGAAGAAAACAAAAAGCAGATAATCACTTCCGTAAAGGATGGTCTTATGGCTTTCAGAGACAAAGGTTTTCGTGACCTTTTTGCCGAATCATCGCCGGATATCGCTTTAGAAGTTCATAACATTGCCGGGAATCTGCTGGTAAGGTTTAAGGCAGCCCTTTTACGGGAAGAATTTATCAACACCCTGGCCGGGAAGTTTGAAAGCCTGGATGACAGGCCTTTGGGCGAATTGATACATAACCTCCTGGGTTTAGAGGTTCCGGAGATTGAGAATTACATTTTTAATCTTGCAAACCGTTATATCGAACGGTTTACCGTGAATATCAATGACGGATTTAAAAGCGTCGTATCAAGTTTTATATCCGCAGCCGGGGATCCTGCCATAGGCGAGTTTCTCGGTTTACGATCCGTCATTAAGAAAAGAATTGATACCTTCCTGGCCGGTAAGGCAGTGGCACTGATGGAAGAAAAGATACCGGAAGTGATGCAAAGTCTCGATGTTTATGGTATGGTAGTTGAAAAAATTAACAATCTCGATGTTCGGGACGTAGAACGGATTCTTCTAATAGTGATTGAGAAGCATCTGAAATGGATAAATATTTTCGGAGGAATTCTGGGTGCTCTTATAGGTATGCTCCAGGTTGTTATCAATATTTTTAGTTGAGACTGTGTCAACAGGCATGGGAAATTTTTTAAAGAGGCATTTGACCAAACACCTTGTTGGAATTAAACTTTTAGTGAGGCAATTTCAAAAACCAGAATTTATTAGCCCCCTTCGAGGGCGAGAGGTTAGGGCAAGCATATGGGGTAGCCACGGAAGCACACGGAAATAGGCGGAATAATAAAATTGTTTATTAAGCAAAGAATTATTTAAATTACCTTTTTTCCGTGTTTTTCCGCGGATTCCGTTGCTTATATTTTGAAAGAACTTCTATCAACTGCAATCGGGTATTAAAATGGAGAAATACAATCTGCTAATCGTCGATAAAGGAAAAGACCTGGCCGGAATGATGTCTGCGGTTCTAAAGGAGGAAGGGTATGAAATTTTTACGGCTGCCTCGGGTGAAGAAGCGATTGACATGTGTGCTTCGCAAAGAATGGGTATCGTCGTCGTCGAGATTGAATTACCTGATTTAAGCGGGTATGAGGTATGTAAAGCCCTGAAACGCACGTATTTTCAGGAACCGCTGCAGGTAGTTTTAGTAACCGGTACCGCCGGTGCAGTAAATCTCTCCGAAGTGGTGGAGGTCGGGGGAGATGATTTTATCAAAAAACCTTTTTCTCCCATGGAAATCAACGCCCGGATAAAAGCCGCGAAAATTCGTTTGAGAAACCAGATCAGTCTGGTGGAAGAGAGGGAATTTTTCAGGAATGCAGCCAAACAGGAGGAAGAATTATCAAAAAAAATTATCGATCAGAATTTATATCTGAAAAAAGCATATCAAAATCTTATTAATCTGAATAAAGAACTGAAAGCTTCCAATAAAGAACTGGAGAAACTGGCAAAGTACGATTTTCTTTCCGGGTTGTTGAACAGGCTGAGTCTTTCAGCGGCAATGGACAGTGAGATAGAACGTTCCATGCGTACACGCTCACCTCTGTCCGGGATTATGATGGATATTGATCATTTTAAAGCGATCAATGACAATTACGGTCATCAAGCCGGGGATGATATTATCCGTGAAATCGGTAAACGGTTAAATAAAACCTTACGTAAGTACGACCAGGCCGGGCGATACGGCGGGGAAGAGTTTTTCATAATTCTACCCAATACCACCGAGTCTCAGGCAATAACCATCGCGGAGAGGTTTAGAAGAAAAATGGAAGAGAAACCACTTTCAACCGGGGATGAAATAATTACGGTTACCGCCTCCCTGGGTGTGGCGGAGTTCAGAAACGGCGAGGGCAGGGCCCATTGGCTTAACAGGGCGGATAAAGCCATGTACATGGCCAAGCATCAGGGAAGAAACAAAGTTGTTTGCGAAGGATAAAGGGGTAATTCGATATCCGCTTTAACTTAGGATAATACCCATAACCTCTCGGGGTTAATATAAAATGAACAGGTATCGCCGATTTTTATACTGCTGCTTGAGGAGAGCTGAATTTTAACCGGCTCATCGCCAAGGTCGGTTTTCCCTTCGACAATGCTATAACTTCCGTAGTATTCAAGATTTGTTATGGTCGCTTTAAAAGAATTGGGCGGATCTGTCAGTGTACCTGAAGGCAGACAGTTTTCCGGTCTGAAAAAAAGGTAAACCTTCTGACCTTCTTCTATGTTATCACCGTACCTGGTTGAAAATATCACTGAATTGCAGGCGACTAAAGCGGTATCGGATTCGATTTTTTCGACCATTCCAGTAAAATAATTAGACTCTCCAATAAACTCGCCTATGAAAAGTGTTGCGGGCTTTTCGTAGAGTTCCTTCGGTGTGCCTGTCTGTATAATTCTACCGTCCTTCATTACTGCAATCCTGTCGGCGATTGTAAGGGCTTCTTCCTGATCGTGGGTGACATAGATTGAGGTGATATTCAGTTCCTGCTGGATTCTCCGAATCTCCTTGCGGACGGTTTTTCTAAGTTTTGCATCCAGGGCACTTAACGGTTCATCCAGGAGGAGCAGATAGGGATCGGATGCAAGCGCCCGGGCAAGGGCGACCCTCTGTCTCTCTCCGCCGGAAAGTTCATCGATCCGTCTTGTCCGGCTTCCCCCAAGCCGAATCAACTGTAACAGTTCATCCACGGTTTTGTTAATCCGTTCTTTTGACCAGTTTTTCGCTTTCGGGCCGTATGAAATATTTCCCTGGACATTCATGTGGGGGAATAAGGCGTAATCCTGGAAGACAAAACCAATATTCCGTTTATGGGCAGGCAGGGCAGCAATATCCACATTATTTAAAAGGATTTTACCCGATTTCAGAGGAATAAAACCGGCGATGGTCTTAAGGCAGGTGGTCTTGCCGCAGCCGCTCGGGCCAAGGAGGGCGAGCATCTCTCCCCGCTGAATCGAGAGATCTACATGTATGGAAAAATCTCCCACGGCTGCCTCAATTTTTTCAATATGTACTCCCATAGCGTAACTTTAGTCCCCCTCTATAAAATCTTTTCCAAGCCTGTCAATAACAAGAAAAACTATCCCGCACAGTACAATAAGGATCGTACCCAGGGCACATGCTCCGAAAAAATTGTACGAAGCGATCATCCTGTACATCGCGATAGGTATGGTCGATAAACCCGGAGGCGAAAGCATGAGAGTTGCATTTATTTCACCGATTGAGATTGCGAATGCAAACGCAGCCGAAATAAGGAGCCCCGAGCGTACTAAGGGCACATCAATCGTGAAAAAAGAACGGGCTCTCCCTGCCCCGAGGCTTGCCGCCGCTTCAAAAACGGATTGTGGAATACCTTTAAGGACAGCGGCGGTCGCGCGGATGGTAAAGGGGTACGCAATAATAGTGTGGGCGCAGAGTATTAAAAGCCGGGAATTGAGGCTGGCGGACGGAAGCAATTGCTGAAGGCGGATATAACCCAGGGCGAGCATTATTGATGATATTCCCATTGGGAGCATCAGCAGGGATTCGAAAAAAGTGATTGCCCTGCCCGGTTGGTTGTGTTTACAGTGCAGGGTGAGATATGCAAATATGGTGCCGAAAGGCACGGCTAGAAGAAGCGTGCCAAAGGCGAAGAAAAGGCTGTTCTTTACGGCTGCAAAAAGGAAAGTACTTTGGGCAGAAAAAGAAGCAGGGAACAGTATTTCTTTATACCACCGCAAGCTGATCCTGGTGTTTCCGCTCCATCCGAAGCGTGCAAGAAAAGAGTGCTGAATAACTGAAAGCAGTGGAAGAATGATAATAAGGACAATGGCGCAAAGATACATAATAAGAAAAAAAGAGGCGGAGCGGTGAAACAGTTCCTTTATGCCGGGCTGTCTTTTAAGGATCTGGATGTTTTCTGCCAAAGCCGCCTTTTTTTGAAGCCGGCCGTAACCGTATATACACACCAGGGAAATAAGAGACTGGATGACTGCCAGGGCGCTGCCTGTTTCAAGATTGAGGGTGAACTTGGAGAGCCGGTATACTTCAACTTCCAGGGTTGTGTATCTCGGCCCGCCTCCTAAAACCAAAATTATCGCGAAACTCATGAAACAAAAGAGAAAGATCAGTGAGGCACTTGCCATGATACCTGAAAAAATCTGAGGAAGTGTTACGGTAAAAAAAATCCTTAATCGGCTTGCTCCAAGGCTTCTGGCCGCCTGAGACAGTGACGGGGGAATATGCTCCCAGACCGAGCTCACGACCCTGGTGCAGACCGGAAAGTTGTAAAAAACATGGGCAAGAATGATCGCCTTAAATGAATAGAGGATTTGAAGGGGAGGTTCGGTGGTATGAAATAAGGACATAAGCAGACGGTTAATTATGCCGTTATTCCCGAAAAGCAGAACAAATCCGAGAACTACAAGAATTGAAGGGAGCACGAAAGGTATCATGGTGATAGACTTGAAGATAGATTTACCGGGAAAATCGAAATGTGAAAGGATATACGCTCCCGGCAGACCCATACCCACGGAAAAAATTGTACTTATCAGCGCCTGGAACAGGGTGAAACCGATAATCCGCCCGTAATACGGAGAACTCAAGAGGCTTACGATTCTCGCCATGGTAAAATGTCCGTCCTCATCGGATAATCCATACAGGGCGATTGAAGTAACGGGAAAAAAGAAGAAGACAATAATAAACAGGATGGGAAATATGCCCGCCAGAATAAGTATTAGCGTGAGACTGTTTCTACCCACTGCTGAATCCATGTATCATATCCCGTCTTTATTTTTTCCGAATCCAGAAGAAGGGCCTTCCCGGTCTTTGGGGCGTAAGAGAAGGATTCGGGCAATTTTATGGATGGATTTACCGGAAACATCCAGTTGGTCAGAGGAATTTCCGACTGGAAATCTTCAGTCAACATAAAATCTATAAATTTTTCCGCAGCTTTCCTGTTCTTGCATTTTTTTAGAATTCCCATACCCTCAATCTGCATATAGTTCCCTTCCGTAAAAACCACCGCCTGGTAGCGGGTGGTTTTTTCATACTCTACATGGTAGGCGGGGCTGGTGGTATAGCTCAATACCAGAGGCGCCTCTCCACTGGTAAAAAGGCCATACCCGGTGTCCCAGCCTTCGGTAATGGTTAAAATTGACGGGTTTAACCGTTTCCAGTAATCGACGAAGTTATCTCCGTAAATCGCAATGGTCCATAACAAAAAACCGAGGCCCGGACTGGATGTCCGGGGGTCCATCAGAATAAGAGATTTTCTATATTCCGGTTTTGTCAGATCTTCCAGCGACCGGGGAGGTTCACTGATTTTCTGGGTGTCGTAGATTATAGAAAAATAGCCGTAGTCGAAGGGAGTTACATGGTAGGTTTTGTCGAAAATCAGGTTTTGAGGGATATTTCTCACGTTCGGCGATTTATAAGAATCCAGGATGCCTGAACGTAAGGCCTTGGCAAGCATGTTATTGTCGATGCCGATAATGATATCTGCAGCCGGTGAATCTTTTTCAAGAATAGCCTTGCTCAAGACCTGATTGGCATCTCCTGCCGATTGAATTGTCACTTTAATATCAAGTTGTTTTTCGAATTTCGGAATTACCTTAACCCCCGGACCCCATTCGGATACGAAAGAATCATAAGCATAGATCGTAAGTTCCTGGCCGATAGCACTGCGTGATTCTTTCTTACAATTAATGAGACTCAATACGGCGAAAGCCGCACTGATCAACAGACAGAGTAATTTTGTCTTCATCATCGTACCTCGTGTAATAAAGATCTCTA
>JBFMGN010000899.1:0-1904 GCA_040752435.1 Spirochaetota bacterium | reverse complement strand
ATTGCACAGTCATGAGAATCGTGGAGACGCTCCCGCTCCAGGTTCAATATACCGGAAATCAGGGTAAGGTTATTCTTGACCCGGTGGTGTATTTCTTTTAACAGCAGTTCTTTCTCGTCGAGCGATCCGGTAATCCGAAATGTCTCTTTCGACCATATTACTTTCCCGTTGGGTACCTCGAACTCGTAGGAGCCTATATGGGAATGTCTCTCAGCCTCTTTCAGCCTCTTTTCGCTTTCCGCCAGGGCAGCCTGGATACATTCCTGCTCCGTAATATCCCGTGCTATCGAAAGCATCATTTTTTGGTGGTTGTACTCAAAGATACTGCCGTTTATCTCTACAAGATATTTTTTCCCGTTTTTTGCGATTACTCTTTGCTTGAATCGGGCGGATTTATGCTTCCGGAGGCTCTCCTGGATTTTCGAGTTATTGCGCTGGTCGGCCGTGGCACTGATATCCAGGGGAGACATCTTTAACAGCTCTTCCCTCGAATAACCGAGAAACTTACAGGCGGCATCATTCACATCGATGAAATTAAGAGGAAGGTAGTCTTTCGTAAGGCTGTAAACGGCAACTATATCGTTGCCCGTATTGAACAATAATCTGTACAGCTCTTCACTTTTTTTTAAGGCATTCTCGAAAAGACACCGTTGCTGGATTTCAGTTTTAAGCTTCTTGTTTAATTCGACTATTCTTCCCACTATTAATCCAACTATCATAAAAAGAAAACTACCGGTAATGACATAGGAAACAGGTGTTTTTTCAAAATAAGAGTGGTCCAGAATATAGGTATACAATAGTGTAACTGGACCTATAATAAATCCCGCCAGAATTCCACTCAGAGTTCCCCAAAAGAAAGCCGCTGCAATAACAGGTAAAATACCTATCAAAGCCGCGATGTGGGTCGCGCCTTTTATAAACATCAGACCGAAACCGGCCAGGTAAACGATAAAAGTACCGCTAAAAATTAGAACATGCTTCCCAGGCAGCCTTTGTTTCTCTTTCATTTGATTCCGTCCATCGCCGCATACTATAGGCGTTAGCCTATAGATGAAGGCGATACTACAATCAGCCGAAGGCCGTACCATGCGGAACGAAGCTACCCACCTTTATCACCCAAGCTTCTCGCACTCGAAGGGTGATACTACGAGCGTGAGCTCGTAGTTCTTCATTTATCTGCAATCTTAATGTGATATTCTCTTCAATCTGTAATTGGCTGTCAAGGGTGGCTTTTTTTTGATGTACACTCTATTTAAATGTTGTAGAATGAGGCTCTTACAAAAATAGTAAGCCCCCTTCGAGGGCGAGAAGCTTGGGCAAGCATATAGGGTAGCCCCCTACGGGGACGAGAAGCTTGGGCAAGCATATAGGGTAGCCCTCGAAGGGGGCGGAAAAACATTTATCCTCGAAGGGGACGGAATGTAGGAAATTTTTTATTTCTCTGTATTGTAAATATTTAGAATATTTCCGTGTAATTCCGTGTGTTTCTGTGGCTAATTCCCCTTGATTTTTGAAATTGGTTCGAATATATACAAAGATATATTTATAAGGGATAAGGAGGAGAAGGCTATGAAAAACCCGGTAGTACATTGGGAAATCAGTTTTAAAGACTATAAGAAAGGGAAGGAGTTTTACAGTCAACTCTTCGACTGGAACGTGGAAGAGATGGATATGGGCGGCACGCCTTACGGTATGGTCAATGCCGATCCTGTAAACGACCGAGGAATCGGGGGCGGGCTTATGCCTAAATCGCCGGATGCCAGGCACGGATTTACGACTTTCTACGTATTTGTTGATGATGTTACGGCGTATTTGAAAAAAGTTGAAAAGCTCGGTGGAAAAACAGTAATACCAAGGACACCCATTCCCAATACCGGGTATTATGGGTTGTTTACAGACCCTGA
>JBFMGN010000898.1:0-1921 GCA_040752435.1 Spirochaetota bacterium | reverse complement strand
GGAGACTGTCAATGGCCGAAAATTCGGGTGTCTAAGGGTGGGCGGGGGGAGCGCAAAGTCTGATAAATGGTCGCAGCTGAAATCAGATATTTTTGATATGAAAGTAGAGAAAGTCAGGAATATCGAGATCACTTCGGTTGGCACCGCGATTATCGCTGCAGTTGGAATTGGAAAATACCCGGATTATCAAACTGCAATGAACAACATGATCGGAATTGAAAACACTTATACACCTGATCATGCGCTTACAGTGAGATACCAGGAAAGATACCAGGAATTTCTGGAAAGACAATGAAAAGATTTACTAAAGAACTCTTGGGTGTTGACAAACAAAAAAAAATCACTATAATCAATATTATATTAATATAATTAATATAATACACAAATAGAAAACGAATGAATATCTGAATTTTTTTTCAAATGTTTAGGATCAATCGGAGTATTCTGGTTACCTATAAATAAAGTGAGAGGATTTTTATAAAAAAAACTTTCAAACCTATTATTAAGTAAGGAGGTAAATGCAACAATAGAAGTATCAAATATCACAGAAAAGAGATTGTCTAATCGCCTGTAGGTTTATTTAACCACTGGCAAACCACGGCTTTGAGGAAAATCAAAGTCAAAATAAGGAGAAAAGATGAAAAGGATTCTAAGTATTATATTGGTGGTTATTTTCATGAGTGCGATGCTCGCAGGTTGTGGGGGAGCCCCGGCAGCGGCCGAAGAGCCTGCGGCGGAAAGTGAAGAAGCAGCCGAAGCACCCGCAGCAACAACTGGAGAACAGGCGGTTGTTGAGACAGACAAACCTGCCTTTGATGCGTTTCCACGCCCGCGGATTGTGACAGACCGTCCCTTAAAGGTTGCTTTAATTACTCACCCCAATGAAGCTGAATCCAGGGAGAGGACCCGCAAGCAGATCATCATTGAGGCCGATCATTATGGCTGGGATCTGACAATTTTTGAGGTAGCCGATGCTTCCGAGTATAAAGATGCCTTCTTAAGCGCGATCAACCTCAATGTGGATGCCATTCATGTTGGCAACCTGCAGTCCATGCAGTCAATTGCAGATGTAGTTGCACAGGCGCGCAACGCGGGCATTGGTGTGTACAATGATGATAACGAAGTAATAACGGGCATCATCGGTAATTCCACCATGCCTAACGGGGTTGCTTCACTGCAGCTTCTGTATTATGTTGGCGAGCAGCGTGGATGGAAAGCGAATGTTATCTTCCCCACAATTCCAACCATGCAAGTCCATGAGGAAAGGTTACGGCCGGTTCTGGCGATGGCTGATTGTTATCCTAACTGGAATAACCTGGAAACGACGGATGTCACTTCATGGCCTGGGGGACCTGGAGTGGCAATGTCTGAAATTCCTAACGTATGGGTCGATAAGTACGCTAATGAGATGACAGGCATTTTCTGCACGGCAGATGGGATATGCACGGCCGCGGTAGAAGTCTTTAAAGCCAGAGGATACGATAATCCAGATTTGTGGATGGCCGGAATTGACGGCGGTTCGGATGCCTTTGCCTACATTCGCGCAAATACTCCATTCATGTATGATTATTCCCAGCCCTTTGAGGCGTATGCCCACTTCACAAATCAGATCATCATGGATATCCAAGTTAAAGGCCTCAACCCTGGCGATCCGGGCTGCATTATAAGCAAAGTGGGTGAGGCAATCTACTCGGAGGGTGCGATTGTCACCCGTGAGAATGTCCCCGATGTTGGCACGGTCATTCACACACTTTATGATTATTACGATCCGAATGCAACCGATGTATGGTATACCTGGGAAACCCCTGAAGAAAAAGTGTATGTGGTTTCTGAGGGCGGTATCGAAGAATAAACAACTATACAGAAATCAACAGGATAGGGAAGGTTATACCTTTCCTATCCTAGCAATTATTTTCCTGAT
>JBFMGN010000897.1:0-1923 GCA_040752435.1 Spirochaetota bacterium | reverse complement strand
CTCCGGGCCATCCTACCCAGATGCTGTCTTGCGCGCCGTGAAAAGACTTAAGTCCCGTAGCCAAACCGCCGATACTGGGCGAGAAGTGATATTCGTCTTTCTTCCGGGCAATGGTAACCGGTAGTCTGTTAGAAGCGATTAACAGTCTGCCCATATACGCACACTCCTTTCACCATACAAGGGGATAAATCCTCAATCCCTTCAAAAACCGGGGCTGGAGCTAAGTCGTGGTATCAGCAGCGAACGCGTATGGGTTCATCCGGCACGGTGGAATTCCTGATGGGGTTTCCGGCTCCCAGGTTTCGGGCGAAACCTTTAATAAACTATCCACCTCCAAAAATAACAACACACCCCGGAGTTCTCTCAGGAGTGCGCACAATCATAAGTAAAACACCATAACCGGCGTTCCACAAATCCTTCCACGCTTACGAGGTTAGCTGACGGGTTCGGGTTGAAAGTTAACCCTACCCGGCACTCAATCGGTAATTTGTCTTGCTTTTAGCTTTAGCCCAGCCCATTTAATATTAAGGCAACTTCAGCCATACTACCTTTGAGCGCCGGGACTCACCCCAATAACCTGGTTCCCCCGTTTCTGCTTAGAGAACTCAGCGATAAATTTTAACTGCTTTTTTATAGTTAACCAGATAAACTGTGAATCGTCAAGTTTTTAAGCCGCGTCAATTTTCCTGACTTTATCAGTTAAAATCCTGAAACCCGCATGAAAAGCGGAAATGATTTTTAAAGCCTGTGCATTTTGCCACTACACAGGATTTTTGGAATCGTCTATCTTACACATTAAACTCCTCCACCGGCATAATGTTTTTCTGCGGGCTGATCCTTAATTGCCGTAAGATTTTGTTGCTTAACTCCGTTCCTTTGGTTTTTAGATAGTACTGCTTTCCTTCTATCTCAAACTCTGCAAAGTTGAGGGAATTCAACGCCTCACGAATTCTCTCCGGTGAAGCTTCCGACTTTAAATTCTTCAGCCTAAATTCGAGAGTTCTTTCTAACAAGAAAGCCAAAAAACAAAGGACAAAGTGGCCCTTAATGCGTGTCTCGGTCCAATGGAAGACCGGTTGTACTTCAAGAGTACTTTTCATAATCCGGAAAGACTCTTCAATTTTCCATAAAGTGTGATAAGCATCAAGCACATCAGTAACCTTCAGTTCTTTTTCACTGGTCTGGATTCCGTAGTAACCATCAAATTGCTCGTCTTTAGCGATCGCTTCCTCATCCAGAACCCAGTCTAAATCCTCTGAGCCAATACCTTTGAGATATTTCTTTCCGCCCCTTTTATTACTGGCCTTGATCTTGCTTTTATCGTTTAGAAGCGACCGGGCTTTTTCAACCAGCCTATTGCGATCCGCCTTGTCCTTCCGCGCTCTTTTATCGGAATAGGTGATAATCAAGTTCTCCGGCAGTTCATAAGTTTTTTCGTCCTTTTTAAATCTGTTGACATAGTCGATTATTTTGTAGCTTATCTTCTCTTCACCATGTTCGATTTCTGTGTAGCCACCCGCCAAAATCTCATTCTTGACCTTCTGGCTCATACTCTTGATCCTGGAAGCGAAGATATAGCTGTACTTCTTTTCTACGATCTTCGCCAGGTTGAGTTTGCTGTTGATGCCCCGATCGGCGACAATTACCACCTTGCGAATTCCAAAGCGTTTCGCCAGTATTTCCAAAGCCGCTTCCAAAGTCTTGCTGTCGAAAGTATTGCCGGAAAAGAGTTCGTACCCAATGGGCCTTCCTTCACAATCGATGAGCAAGCCTAAAACAACTTGTACTTCGTTGAATTTACCGTTCTTTGAAAAACCAAAGTCTCTCAAGCTATCCGCTTGCACACTTTCAAAGGAAAAAGTAGTTACATCGTAAAAGACCACGTCAACTTGCATATTGAAAAGGTTGCGGTTTTGGTTAAAA
>JBFMGN010000896.1:0-1924 GCA_040752435.1 Spirochaetota bacterium | reverse complement strand
AAAGGTCCGGCGACTGGTTCAATCGATACGGATTGGAATGGCTCCCCAGGCTTCTTAAAGAACCTGGCCGGCTTTGGAATCGAACCTTGATTTCTGCGCCGAAATTCATGTACTATATTGTAAAAGAACGGATTTTAAGGTTACCCCTTCAATGACCACTATCTTAGTCCTATTTATTTATAATTTTTTAGTGGTTTTCCTGATCACCCCTTTTATCCGGTCTTTCGGCATCAAGACCGGAGCGATCGATATGCCGGATGATCGGAAAATCCATGAGAGTGTAATTCCAAGAACAGGCGGGCTTTCCCTTTTCTTTTCTTTTCTTTCCAGCATTATTTTAATTTTACTTATTAATACCAATGTTTCCAGGCTGTTTGTTTTTGATAAAAGAACCATGTTTTTTCTTTCCGGGGCCGGAATTGTCTTTGGAATCGGCCTTATTGATGATTTTCGTAGAGTCATCCCTTCCATAAAGCTACTCTTTCAGATCAGTGGGGCCTCTTTGGCCTTTTTAGGTGGAATCAGCATCGATGCTTTTTCCTTAATGGGTATAAACATTTATTTCGGGCCATTGAACTTCTTTCTCACTTTATTTTGGTTTCTCCTTTTTATTAATGCCATCAATTTGATTGACGGACTGGATGGGCTTGCAACCGGCATCGTCATGTTTGTGAGCCTTCTGATGACCATTTCATTGATCATTGGAAATACCCTTTTAGAAGGAATGCTCTTTGCCGGGATTGCCGGCTCAACGCTTGCTTTTCTCCTATACAATTTCAAACCGGCTTCGATTTTTCTGGGAGACGGGGGAAGTTATTTTCTGGGATATATGCTGGCAGGACTGTCCATTATCGGATCGGCTAAAAGCCAGATCAGCGCCGCCTTTCTTATCCCATTGATTGCCCTCGGGGTTCCTCTTTTTGATACGATCCTGTCTCCACTTCGGCGTTTTGCAATCGGAAAAAAAATGTTTTACCCGGATGGCGACCATCTGCATCATCGGCTTCTGAAACTCGGATTGAGCCAGAGAACAGCAGTCCTTACGATATATGGCGTCACAATCATTTTGTGCGCCTCTTCTATTTTACTGGTTAATCTCAGAAATGAAATGATCGGTTTTTTTATGCTGCTTCTTGGTGCAGCGGCTGTCATGGCTTTTAGGATTTTGGGGTATTCGGACTATTTTGTCGGGACTAGAGTTACCGACCGGATATCCGATTTATCCGACGATATCGGTCTTTCAGGCGGCCGTCGCAGTTTCTCAAATTTTTTAAACGAAATCGTAAAATCCGAAAATTTAGAAAGCCTTTGGAAAAATGCAACCCAGGTTCTGGAGTTGTTGGAATTTGATAAAGGTTCCCTTTACCTGGATGGCCCCATTAAACAAGATGAATTAAAGGAAAAGGGGCATATTGTTTATATATCCGAGAGGCCGGAACGCCGGAGTGTTGCGCCATTGAATTCTAGTGTTATATTAAGGAGAAGCCCTCCTGAATTGGACTGGGTGAGGCCCCCTTTTGTCATGGAAAATTATATCTGCAGCCGGTCTATTTTGCGGATCGAACTCCCCTTAACGGGGGATGACAACACGCACTTTGGGACGCTTGTTCTGGTCAAGGATATGAAAATAAAGCCCATCAATCATCAAACCCTTCGCCGTGTGGAAGATTTAAGGCGAACCGTCATTCGGAAGATGGAGATGATGGCGGTCCAAAGCATCTCTCATCCTGAGCCTTCTCAATCAAAGGAAAGCATTACCACAAGAGAAAAAGCTCAAGCCCGATCATAGACTATAATGGGAGAAAAAAATATGGAAACAAGTGTCATCAAACTCAGATATAAAATGAAAGACATCCTTAGGGCAATTGAAAGAAATGAAGACGTTAAGCTTTTATATCATGGCAAAATAAAAGGTATTTTCAAG
>JBFMGN010000895.1:0-1925 GCA_040752435.1 Spirochaetota bacterium | reverse complement strand
AAGCGCACGGTCAATATCATCATCCTCGTTTTGCAGGTCTTGAAAATCCGGCACTACCGCGTGAAACCCAAGCCCCATGTCATTGACGATTTTCGAAAGCGAGGCGTCCCTGTATTTTTCCGGCAAAGACTTGTTCTTTTTATTAGCCTTGTACCACAAATCCATTCTTGGAACAAATGGCAGCAAATCGGTAGATTCGCCTTTCAATGTTGCCAACATTCGTTCTTTGTGCGTCATTTATATCACCTTTTTAAAATTCACCATATGTAAAATATAGCCAGCGGATGTTTATGTCAATAAACACTTTATGGCAATTTATTCGACGACTGAGTACTTTTAGTCATTATTTTAGCAAAATTTGTTACGCGGGTTGTCTCCGGAAGATAAAAATTCAAGAATTATGAATAAATTTCCGAAATTGAGAAATATAAGGAAACTTGAATTATGCTCTTGACAGCGGGGACAAGGCGTCGTAGATTAAGTCAAGGGACATATAAGGGGACAATAATGAAAGGGGTTAAAAATGGCAAAGAAAAAGGCTAATAAGGGAACATGGACGAAGGCTGACGTAGCTAAGCTGAAGAAGCTTTTCCCCGTTACTCCGACAGCCAAAATCGCAAAGATGCTTGGCAGGGGACTTGATGCGACGAAAAAGAAGGCCAGCCGTATGGGTCTTTCCAAGTCCAAAAAGTATCTCAAGACGCTCGGCAGAAGCTGAGCCGCTGCTTTGTCGAAATGGACGGCCAAAATAGGCAGTCTGCGGGTAATACTGCTCCTGCATTTTGGGTGATAGCGTAATTGCTATTTTCGCTATGCATTAGCGAAAAAGAGAGGGATGTCTGTTTGCCGCCAGTCGTCTTAAAGACAGCTTTTGTTTTTCTATTCATCTTTTCTTTATCCCTCTATCCCTCTTTTTAACTGAAAAATAGTTTGTAAAAAATAAGAACGGCAGTTATAATCCCGCATTTCGAGAAAGCATGAATCATATACCAAAACACATTGGGTCATATAAAAATCTGCGCGGGTTTTCGCTTGTTGAATTACTTGTTGTAATATCGATTATCGCGGCGCTGCTTTCGCTGTTGATGCCGGCTCTGGGAAAGGCGAGAATTATGGCCAGAAAGTTGAGCTGTTCATCAAATCTGCGGCAGATAAGTCTGGCGTTTGATATTTATTTAGGAGCAAACGATTATTTCTATCCAGCCGCTGACGACCCTGTAAAGGGGACAATATGGCTTTGGATGGGAAGGGGCTGGAAGCCGATGCTCCAGCCGTCTATCGGGGTTGAAGGGGGGCAGCTCAAATCAAGTATTCTGGCCTGTCCGCAGGATATCACCGAACCTGACAAATACGATGGGACAAGTTACGCCTACTCGATGGCTTTTTATCACAGTTCCGAACAAATAAATATGTTAAATAGCCCGGCCAACCAATATGGCATGATTTCAGTTCCTTCCATACCGCAGCGGATAACGGATGTCAGAAAGCCGGCTTTGAAAATACTTATCGGAGAGTGGCTCAGCAATCATCAGCGTATTTGGCCGGATGGCGGCTGGTGGAGCAAAAGCGGCAGCCGAAACTTTCTTTTTGCTGACGGACACAGCAGTTTCATACCGGCTGACCGGATACTTCCGGCTCTGGATGGATACCCCAACCCAAATCTTACAAAAAACGGCATTAAGGGCGCTGATGTCAATTTTTAAAATTAATTGAAAATATCAGGGCAGGGGTGTTAAAATAGAAAACTAACCTGATTTTAACAATTTTATAACACGACGATGAGAAAATAGGGTGGATATTGTAGGCCAAAATGATAGGAGACAGATGTAATGGCGGCAGAAAATATACTCATTGTCGAAGACGAAGAAGATGTCCTCGAACTAATCAGGTACAACCTTGCCAAAAACGGTTATAAGGTTTTTACA
>JBFMGN010000894.1:0-1927 GCA_040752435.1 Spirochaetota bacterium | reverse complement strand
GGGCTTTCCCAAGGAAATACGTGAACTGCTTTGTAAAGAGGATGGAAAATTTAATTTGATTTATTTTCTGGGGGTCAGTAATAGGCCTTCCGTTAAGGTCGACAAACTCAAATTCATCTTCAATCCGGTTCTGCCGCGTGTGAATACTGACTGTTTCAATGGAGATGTCGTGAAGCGCCAAGGCATTGCTTAAGGAATATAAAAAGAAGGGGGTATCCTGAGAAATTATTTTCATTTTCGTCATAGAGCTGCCTAAGGCATCCACCTCTATTTGGATCGGGAAAAGGACACTTTCTGTTTTAATCTCTTTTTCAGATAGAGCCTCCACCACCGCCTCATTGATTGTCTGTTTGGCACGCTTTATGGATTCAGGCTCATTACTTTCCAGAAGGGTAAACAAATCGGATAACCGCTTTTCGAAGAATACCTTCCACGCTTCCGGGCTTATAGAACCGTCAAGCCGTCCTGTAAACCTATCGATAATCTTTCTTTTTTTTATATCAAGTTTAGTAAAGCCCGGCATGGCGTAATAACGGGTTCGCCTTGCATTTTTCCGGGGTTTATCAATCCATGAATACGTAAAAATATTACCCGAAATAATATCGAATCCGCTGGCCGCAAGAAGCCCTGTGATCAGAGAAAAAACGCCCGGGTAGTCAAAGGCGAGAATAGAACATTCACAAAGACTATCAGGTTTCTCCGCGAATAACAGGGCACAGGGTTTTTGAGGGCTCAAAGAAGCCAGAGCGTTCAGATGAGACTGTATCTCCCTATCATCGAAACTCGAAAAATATTTTATGCTTAAGGAAGTTGCATGCAGCGTGAGAAAATCCGGATCTATATCCGGGCATAATTGTTTCAATTCCTCTAACGAAGGTTTTTGATTCATCTTATATAATATACTCTTCTTTTATATACTGTTAAAAGCAGCTTTCTGTAAATAAATCTATCAGTAATCTCAATTTTACCACAGGCGAGGCAGCGGAATGTCTACATAATTTGCAGGTAACATTTGGAACTTTGTGCGGTGTTACAGTAATTAGGTTTATCATTTCATCCAAAGGAGCCGATATGCTATTCCTTAAAAAGTTTTGCTTAGCGAAGCGAAGAACAGGGATGTACGAGTGCCGGGCGAGACAAGGATGTCGGAAGCCCGGCCTAGGCAAAAATACAATAAAGTCCGACGACGGCGGAAGCCGTGTCGGGCTATTCCACTTAATGCTAAGACCTGTAATCATGCTGCTGCTGTTTTCGGCGTTCTTTTCCGGTTGTTATTATATTTCAACTGTCGATAATTCTTCTATGCACGAAGGCTCTTATAAGGAGAATACCGGAACGCCTGATACGACAAAGAATTCCGATGAGTATTTCATCAATATTCGATTTCCGAATAAGGATGTTATTCTCAATCCCGGCGATACTATTCAAATAGCATGGGATGTAATACCAGAAGCCGGCTATGTTACCATCAAATTATTCAGGTATGGAAATGAAGTGCTGACTCTGGCCTCCGGGATCAGTAATACGGGAATCTATCAGTGGTCCATTCCCATGGATATTAATGCGAATACCGAGGTATACGATCAATACCAGATATTCATTACAAGCAGGATAATAAAAGAAGAAAAAACTGTTATCTACAGTGGATATTCCGCCTGTTTTACCATTCAGGACAACCCCGCGAGCGGAGGCCTTTCGGATGTAACTGTTACCTCAAGGAGTATTACTATTACGCTGACGGACAACGGTTCTCAAATAGACGGTGATACAATTACGGTACTATTGAACGGAACGGTGATACTGTCAAACCATGTTTTAATCGCCGCTCCCGGAACGAGTATTCCCCTGGATCTGGTAAAGGGTAGAAACACCCTCGAAGTTGCTGCCGTTAATGAAGGAACTGTTCCTCCCAATACGGCCAAGCTCG
>JBFMGN010000893.1:0-1934 GCA_040752435.1 Spirochaetota bacterium | reverse complement strand
ATAGCTAAAGGTTCTTTCAAAATATAAATAAATTCTAGTTTCTGAAATTGCCTCAGTTTATTAAAAAAATTCTTTCATCCATCCCTTCAATTTCCCTAAAAAACCGGAATTCTTGACTTTGGCTGTACCAGTCTCAAATTGTTCGTCTTCCAGGCCGGATGCCCCGTACATGACAAGGCCCACCGCGGTTGCATACGCGGGGCTCTTATATTCCTCAACCAGACCTCCGAGTTTGGCAGGATATCCAACCCGGGCAGGAACACCGAAAATCTCCCTGGCTAAATCGGCAGTCCCCTTAAGCAGCGCACCGCCGCCGGTTAAGACTACTCCTCCCCCCAGGTGTTTCAAGTATCCTTTTTTTTCTATCTGCTCTTTGACCATTCCGAAGATTTCAGCCATCCTGGACTGTATAATCTTACACATCTCCCGTCTGGGGATTGAAGCCGCGGGCCAGCCGCCGACACCGGGAATGATTACCTCTTCCTCAGTATCGACCAGGGGAAGGTAACAGCAACCGGTGTCCTGTTTTATTTTCTCAGCGGCATCGATAGGAGTTTTCAGCAGTATGGAAAGATCGCTCGTCACCTGGCTTCCGCCGATGGAAATTACATTTGTATGATACGGTGAACCGTCCAGATGAAGGAGAACATCCGTAGTACCACCTCCCAGGTCGATAAGCAACACGCCGAGTTCTTTCTCATCACTTGATAAAACCGCCCTGGAGGAAGCCAGGGATTCAAGCACAATCCCATTTACCCTGAAACCCGCCCGGTTTACGCATTTAACCAGATTCTGGGCGGATGTAACGGAACCGGTTATGATATGTACCTCCGCTTCAAGGCGAATTCCTATCATATCCAGCGGATTTTTTATGCCTCCCTGTTCATCCACGATAAATTCCTGGGGAATTACATGAAAAACCTCCCGGTCCATTGGAATGACTATCGCTTTGGCGGCATCTATTACCCTATCAATATCTTCTTTGGTTATCTCCCGGCCTTTTCCGGTGACTGCTACAACTCCCCGTGAATTTATTCCGTCGATATGCCCGCCGGCGATACCGGTATAGACGCCCTCGACCTCCCTGCCGGACATCATTTCCGCCGCTTCAATGGCGGAGATGACCGATTTAAGGGTCGCTTCAATATTTACAACCACGCCCCTCCGGATTCCTTGCGAGGGACAGGTGCCGATGCCTATAATCTCGAGGATGTTGGTTTCGCTTAATTCACCTACAACCGCACACACTTTCGTAGTACCGATATCAAGCCCGACTTTAATATTATTATCTCCAGGCAACGGACTACTCCTCCTTAACCTTATATACAATTTCACCTGTTCTAAAGTCAATCTCTTCTATTTTCTGCATAAATTCCTCTTTTGCCATAACATCTAAGACCATCATAATGTATTTTAGAAGATGTTCTGTCAATTCGGAACCGATACGAACAGGGATAGAACAACGAGCCGGATACATCAAGACCTCAAAATCAGCCCCGCTGCCTTTTACCAGCTTCAACTCTGAAACAGCATTAAACAGTGCGGGAGAAGTATCCTTGATGTTTTTTAAATCCTTTAATAAAGAGCGGAGTTCCTTGGGAAGCTGGATACCCAGACGAACATCGGCAAAACGTATACCCGATATGACCGGAATATCCCAATTTGTAATGGAACTGCCTATTTGAAAAATAATCCCTTCATCGTCAAAAACGACCGGTATTGGGCCTTCATTACTGCTTACAAGGGTCATAGCCAGCGGTTTTCTCTCAAAAAGATTTATATGGAGGGAATTGGGGAAAACTTTTTCCACTTCCGCCCGTTTAATTAAAGGATACGATTCAAGACGGTTTTTGATTTCATTCTCGTTTACGATAAAAAAATAATCCTTTTGCTTTATACCCGCAATGTTAAGTACATCTTCATCGGGCAGGCTG
>JBFMGN010000892.1:0-1941 GCA_040752435.1 Spirochaetota bacterium | reverse complement strand
CTCCTGGCTGGGGGTAGTCTTGCTCCCCATCTCGCTCGATTGTATTCAACTTTACCTCTTTGCCAAAAACAGGTTCATCTCCTACACCCAACTCAGCGATGGAAAAAACTTTCCTGGACAGCTATATATCGAGATAACCATGACCATGCCCAACAGCCCTACGCCTGTGTATCGGTCCGGCTATACCCTCACTATCCTGCGCAAAGAATCCGACGGGCGCTGGCGAATTGCCCGCGATGCCAATTTACTGACGGCCAGGGAGAATTCTTGATAGGAGTAGAGCGGACTCAGCTTAAAAATCGGTGAAAATAAGCAGAAATTAAGGAGAAATAATCATGATGGACAAACTACATTTTTCAATTGTTATCAAGGCGCCCAAGGAAAAGGTTTGGGACACAATGCTCAACCAGGATTCCTACAGAGCCTGGACCGAACCCTTCTCGCCTGGTTCTCACTACGTGGGCGATTGGAATCAAGAGAGTAAAATACTCTTCCTTGCTCCCGACGAGGCGGGCAAGATGGGCGGTATGGTCAGCCGCATAAAAGAGAACCGGCTGCATGAATACATTTCTATTGAACACCTGGGGGTGGTGGAAGAAGGAAAAGAAGACATCTCAAGCGAAGCGGTGCAGGCCTGGGCCGGCGCACTTGAAAACTACACCTTCAAAGAGAAGAATGGCTCAACCGAAGTGTTGGTCGATGTGGATATGGAAGACGAATACAAGCAGATGATGCAGGACATGTGGCCAAAAGCACTGCAAAAGCTAAAAGAACTGGCAGAGAAATAGCTCAAAATGGAAAAAGCTGAGTCCGCTTAAAAATCGGCGAATAAGCAACAAAGAAAGATCAAAAAGTTAATCAGCTATCTAATGGAGGTAAAAACACCATGAAAACAAACGTACAAAAAATCAGTCCCCATTTGTGGTTTGATAAAGAGGCCAAAGAAGCGGCCGAGTTTTACGCTTCGGTGTTTCCGAATTCAAAGGTTACGGGCGTAACGCAACTGCATGACACGCCCTCTGGCGATGTTGATACTGTTACCTTCGAGATTATGGGTTACAAGTTTATGGCCATCAGCGCTGGCCCACTCTTCAAGTTTAATCCATCAATCTCCATGATGGTTAATTTCGATCCGTCGCAGGACAAAGACGCACGGAAACGGATTGACGAAATATGGGAAAAACTTTCAGAAGGCGGCGAGGTGGCGATGCCCCTGGACAAGTACCCATTTAGCGAACGGTACGGCTGGATACAGGATAAGTACGGATTTTCATGGCAGCTGATTTACACCGACCCGGAAGGCGAAGAACGACCGCTTATTGTCCCGTCACTACTCTTTGTGACCGATACGTGCGACCAAGCTGAGGAAGCGACAGATTTTTATCTCTCTGTATTCAAGAATGCAAAACGCGGTACTATCGCCCGCTATCCTGCCGGTATGGAGCCAAACAAAGAAGGTTCAATTATGTTTACCGACTTTAAGTTGGAAGGTCAGTGGTTTGCGGCGATGGACGGAAGCAGTGATATGCACAATTTCAATTTCAACGAAGCCATCTCCTTCATGGTCCACTGTGACACGCAGGAAGAGATCGATGACTATTGGGAGAAGCTCTCCGCCGTGCCGGAGGCCGAGCAGTGCGGCTGGCTGAAGGACAAGTATGGGGTATCGTGGCAAATCGTGCCCACGGCAATGGATGAGATGATGAGCCAGGGAACACCGGAGCAGATGGCGCGCGTGACCGAGGTATTTCTTAAGATGAAGAAATTTGATATTGCGGCATTGAAGAGAGCGTATGAAGGAGAACAAATAATCAAACAAGGAGCCGGCTATGAAGCGGGGCTTCACACGCACCCTATGAAACCAATGTTCTCACCGAACACTCGACGAGAGTAGGTTGAAGAGGCATAGTTGCAATCAATCTTGCAACTCAACAAGCTTTT
>JBFMGN010000891.1:0-1945 GCA_040752435.1 Spirochaetota bacterium | reverse complement strand
ATCAAGTATTTTATTTATATGACCAGGCACGATAAAATGTCCTTCGTGGAGAAGGTGGACTTTCTTGTGGGGGTCGGTTACCTCAACGGTGGGAAAAGCAGGGAAGAAGCCGGCCTTGTAGCAGGAGGTCCCAGACTGGTGGTCAGTCCTTTGGGGGTTTTTGATTTTGCAGAAGAAACCAAAGCAATGCGCGTAAAATCTCTTCATCCTGGTGTAAGCCTGGCCAGGCTGCGTGAGAACACGGGTTTTGATCTGGTTGTTCCTGCCTCTGTACCGGAAACGGTTCCTCCTTCCCGGGAAGAAATGAAGCTGCTCAGGGAAGCTGTTGATCCCTATGGTGTTCTAAGAGAATAAGGAGTGTAAGGAGATCAGTTTTTTGTGAAAGGAGAAACCAAGTGTATGCCGGAGCGAAAGAAAAAGATAGTATCGATGCAGGAAGCTGTTTCTGAAATTAAGGATGGTTGTTTTTTGGCCATCGGCGGGTTTATGATTCACAACCGTCCAATGGCTGTGGTAAGGGAGATTATTCGCAGGAAAGTTAAAGATCTTACGATTTTACCGGTCGCTCCCGGCGGCAGTATTGAAACCGATCTTTTGATTGGCGCGGGATGTGTTAAAAAGATCCTGGCAAATTATGTGGGGGCGGAGTGGCTTGCTCCGATTTTGCCAAATTATCGTAAGAAAATCGAAAACGGTGAAATTGAAGTGATTGATTATGACGACACCCACATTTTCTGCGGCCTTCAGGCGGCGGCCAGGAAGCTGCCCTGTGAGGTTACAAAATCCGGCCTGAGCACAGATTTATTGAAAGTCAATCCATATTTAAAAGTATTTAGGGAGCCTATTACTAATACCGAAATGATTGCCGTTCCTCCTATCCGGCCGGACGTAACTATCCTTCATGCCCAGCGTTCGGATCCCTATGGAAATATCCAGCATCATGGTTCCGTATTCATGGATAACTTGCTGGCTGCGGCTTCTGAAAAGGTTATTGTTAGTGTTGAAGAAGTCATTTCTCACGAAGCCATTTTGCGGGATCCTTTTCGGACAACAATTCCCTGTCATCTCGTAACGCTTGCAACAAAGATTCCTTTTGGCTCCCACCCCTGTTCTTCCCATGGTTATTATAACTATGACGAAGAGCATTTAAGGTTATATGTGGCAGCGGGCAAAGGGCCAGACACTTTTAATAATTACCTTGATAAATACGTTTACGAACCGAAAGGGATAACCGGTTACCTGGAAAGAGTGGGAGGTGTGGAAAGGATTTTTCAGTTGCGCTCTTAGTTGGCTAAATCCAAATCTTAAAAATCCTAATCTCAGGGGAGGCAAAGAAAGATGTTTGCGAAATTAAAGGAATGGTCCGATCAAAGGCATGATTATGCCAGGGAATGGAAGAAAAAAACAGGTGGGAAGGTGATTGGTTACTTTTGCACTTACGCGCCGGAGGAAATAATGTATGCTGCAGGTGTTCTTCCCGTAAGGATTCTTGGCAGTCATGAACCTTTAGATATTACGGAACCCTATATTTTTGGTATGTTCTGCCCTTTTTGCCGCGATGTCCTCGCTCAGGGATTAAAGGGTAGATATGATTATCTGGATGGGATCATGATCGCACACTCCTGTCTTCATATCAGGCAGTCCTACGCCAGTTGGAAGCTTCATGTTCCCGCCGGGTTTACCTATTATCTTCCCATGCCCAATCATGTTCAGAGCCCAAGCGCTACTCCCTGTCTTACTCAAGAACTGGCCTCTTTTAAGGAAGCTGTCGAAGAATGGACCGGTAAGTCTATTACCAACGAGGCTTTGGACAGGGCCATAGAAGTTTATAACACCAACCGCAGGCTGATGAGGCGGATTTATGAGCTAAGACGCAGTGAAAATCCACCTCTTACCGGTTTGGAAGCCATGTATATGACGCTATCCAGCCAGTTAACCGATAAAG
>JBFMGN010000890.1:0-1945 GCA_040752435.1 Spirochaetota bacterium | reverse complement strand
TCCGAATACCTTCAAGCCCCATACAGGAACAAAGACCAGCGTTCTCTTCGTCCAGAAGTGGAATGATGACGCATCAGCCGGGCCGCTGTGTCCAACGGTCGATGACTACAACATCTTCTTTGCTACACAGAAACTGCCATCCAAAGACACAAGCGGCGATAAAATCATCTCACCGGACAAAGATGGAAAGCTGATGCGTGATACGCATGGTCACTGGGTAGTGCAGCATGATCTATTCAACCATGAAGGCCTTACGCAGGACGGAATAGCCGAGGCCTTTGCAAAGTTTGCGAAAAAAGAACGACTGAGTTTTTTTGCATGAGCACCTTTGACAAAGCAAAAAATACGGCATCGTTGAAGGGGCTAGAGATAACAGTTCTTAGAAAGTCCAAATTAATTGTCGATAATGATTATTTTAGACTGGACAGCGAATTTGATAGTGTAACATCAATTCTGTAAATTATGAATCAGGGTATAATTCTCAATGGTCAAAAACAATCTCTCTAAGAGAGAAAGGAGAATTATACCCGTGAAGAAGAGTTTATCAAAGAAGGCGAAAAAAGTCATTGAAGAGGCAGTAGAAGAGCTAAAGGGGATGCCACCGCTGACGGAATTGACGAGGATAGGCGCCAGGATGATGTTGCAGGTAGCGTTGGAAGAAGAAATAACGGCACAACTTGCAAGGGACCATTACGAGAGGACTTCGTTAGCCAAAGGGAGGCGCAATGGCTCGAAACCCAGGACGGTAAAGATAGGCAGCGGTGATATCGGGCTACGGATGCCACAAGTAAGAAACGCCGATGGGCCGTTTCATTCGGCGATCCTGCCGCCGCGGGTTACTCACATGGACGAAATACAGGAGATTATCCCCCTGTTGTATATGAACGGGCTGTCAACGAGGAAAGTAAAGAAGGCTGTTGGGAAACTCATAGGTAAGAAGGGGCTAAGCCACCAGAATGTCCTGAGGATTAGTGGCAGAATCGTAGAGGAATTTAATCTTTGGAAGAAAAGAGACCTGTCAGAACTTACGCCGGTATATCTCATTCTTGACGGGATAAGGCTGGGGGTTAGAGCGGATACAAGCGAGAAAGAAGCGGTGCTGGTGGCATGGGCGTTTATGGAGGACGGCAGCAGGGAACTTGTAAGCGTATCTCTTGGTAATCGTGAGTCATATAATTCATGGAAAGGGTTTTTGGAGGATCTCATAAAGAGGGGAATGAGCGAGCCTATGCTGACGGTCATTGACGGTTGCCCCGGCCTTATCAAGGCGGTGAACGAAGTCTTCCCTGAATCGGATAAACAGCGCTGCACCAAGCACAGGACTGAAAACGTTCTGGATAAGGTGCTGGAACAGGACAAGGCATCGGTGAGGGAGTCTGTGCGAAAGGTATTCTACGCCTCGACGTATGAACATGCCAAAGAGGCGATGGAGCGGTTCAAAAAAAAGTGGAGCATGAAATATCCCTCAGCAGTTGAGTGTCTTACCGAAGACATAGAATCATGCCTAACCTATTACAAATATCCTTACCAGCATTGGCTGAGGATAAGGACGACCAATGTTGTTGAGAGGAGTTTCAAGGAGGTGAAGCGAAGAGTAAAAACGGCAGGCCGGTTTCAGAATGAGGAGCGGGCGCTTACCATGGTTTACTGGCAGCTCAAAGAACTTAAGTGGAATGGCGTCAACATAACGAAAGAGGCAAAGGCAATCCTTACGAGAATCAGAGCTTCGAAGGTTCAGAGGATTGCGGCGTAATCGGAACTATGAAAACCGTTGAGAATAAAGCCCTGATGAGAATTTACAGAAAAGACTTGACAGTGCCCTGAAAAGTGAAGTCTTGTCATTCTTGTAATCCTCTACCTTAAGGCCGAGCGATTCAGCCTTAATCCGCACCGCAGTATCCTTGGAGACAAGTATTACCGGATTTGAACCGTTTTTCCTCTGCTC
>JBFMGN010000089.1:2998-8785 GCA_040752435.1 Spirochaetota bacterium | reverse complement strand
GTCAAGCTTTGTGACGGGTGCAATAATACCTGTAGACGGCGGTTTCGCTTCTTATACTATTTAAGCATAGGAGATTTAGATTTAATGGAGAAAACGACCTATAAAAATCCGTTACATAAAACAGTATCGACAACCCCGACCGATATATGGAACGATTCTTGCGCGGTTGGAGAACTTACTTACGCGATCGAAAACGGAGCGGTCGGAGCAACCACCAATCCGGTAATAGTCGTTGAAGCGCTTAAAAAGGAGATGCATCTTTGGAAAGACAGGCTCCAGGCTATTATAAATGCGATGCCGGCTGCAACCGAAGAGGAGATCGCCTGGAAACTGAATGAAGAGATGGCGGTTAAGGGCGCCGAGCTTCTAAGACCGGTTTTCGAACGGGAAAAAGGCAAAAAAGGGAGAATTTCAATCCAAACCAATTCGCGGTATTATAGAAATGCAGATTACCTGTTGAAACAGGCGATTCATTTCCATTCCCTCGCACCTAACATCCAGGTAAAAATACCGGTGACCAAAGCCGGCCTCGCGGCGATTGAAGAAGCGACCTGCCACGGCGTGAATGTGAATGCAACGGTATGCTTCACCGTTTCTCAATCTCTGGCGGCCGGCGAAGCGGTGGAACGGGGACTGAAGCGGCGGCAGTCGGAAGGCAAGGATATTGCCTTAATGAGCCCTGTCTGTACCTTAATGGCGGGGAGGCTTGACGACTGGCTGAAAGTAGTGGCTGAAAAGCAGAATATCATCACTGATCCAGGATATCTGGAATGGGCCGGTGTAGCCGCACTAAAGCGGGCATACCGGATATACAAGGAACGGGGATTTAAGACCAGGATGCTGGCCGCGGCCTACAGGAATCATTTCCTGTGGTCGGAATTGATTGGCGGGGATGTAGTGTTGACGATTCCGTACAAGTGGCAGAGACGTTTTAATTCTTCGGATGTGGAAGTGAAACCGAGAATGGATGATCCTGTGGATGAAAAAATCATTACCGAGTTATTGAATAAATTTGAAGATTTCAAAAAAGCCTATGAACCTGACGGTTTATCGATAGACGAGTTCGACACTTATGGACCAACGGTTCGTACCTTAAGGCAATTTTTAGGCGGTCTTGACCTGCTTCTGACTGTCATCAGGGATTTTATGCTTCCGGATCCCGGTGTGTAAAATATATGAATGAAGAACGTATTGATAGTTTTAAGTTGATAATGGAGAAAGAAGGGTTGGATGCCCTCGTTCTCCGGCTGCCCGAGAATGTTCTTTTCTTAAGTGGTTACTGGCCGATGTTTGGTTTTTCCTTTCTCTTATTTCCGAAGGACCAAAAACCTGTATTGATAATCGGTGAGTGTGAAAAACAAGAAGCACAAGCCGAGGTGTGGGACGCAGATTGCATAACGTACAAGTATGGCACGATTGAGGCGGAAAATGCATACACATCAGTAGAGGGCATAATAAAAAAACTTATTAATAGCAGAAATTGGAAAAAGATCGGTTTTGAGGGCAATTTCGAAATTGTGTCGTCTTCATGGAATACAGCCGAAGTGCTTGTTCCGGCAAAGACAACAATGCGACTTTACCGTGAAGTTTTCGGAGAAAAAATTCTGGTGGATGTGACTGATATCCTATACAGAGAACGAGGCCGGAAGACCTTATATGAGGTTGGCAAGATCCGCATTGCAAACGAAATAGCCGCAATCGGATTACGGACTTTTTTTGAAAGGGTTGATACGGGCGCTGGCGGGGTTGAAATTGTGGCGGCGGTAGAATCCGCAATTACTTGGGCAGGAACAGGCTATAAAGGATCGCGCCGTGTCAGGGGCTTTGCTCAGGTTGCAACAGGCAAAGAGGAAACCTCCCGAGCATACCGACCGAACGAAATAACTACAAGGCGCAAACTTCAGCCGGGTGATCTGGCGATGCTGGAGCTGGCAGTTGTGGCAGACGGATTTTGGAGTGACCGGACGCGGGTGCGTGTCGCGGGGAAACCAGACGACCGGCAGCTAGAAGTATATGAGGCTGTCAGGAAGGCACAGGAAAAAGCGATGGCCTTATCAAGGCCGGGAATCGGGGTACGGGAAGTTGATTCTGAGGCGAGAGCTTTAATTTCGAAAGCCGGATATGGAAACGCATTTCCCCACATAACGGGCCATGGAGTCGGTTTCGGTTATCATGAGCCAATTCCGACAGTCTCTCCGAAAAGTGATGATATTTTTGAGCCCGGCATGATCTGTACCGTGGAACCAGGAATTTATATACCGGATTTAGGCGGTATAAGAATTGAAGACAATATCGTTATCACTGAGAACGGCTGTGAGATTTTAGGGCCGTTTGATACCCGCATCGGGTAAGAACACAAGGGCTAAAGTTTTTTATGGAGGAGAGCATTGCCATGAACCGTGAACATCGGCTGTTACTGGAAGGACAAGTTGCACTGGTAACCGGTGCAAGTTCCGGGATTGGAAGAGGTGTAGCTTATGCGTTGGCCGAAGCTGGAGCAAAAGTGGTTGTAAATTATCATAAAAACAAAACTGCGGCGGAAGAAGCGGCCCATGCTATTATAAAGATGGGAGGCGCAGCCATAACGGCAGGCGCCAATGTGGGTAAAGAAGACGAAGTTAAAACTATGTTTAAGACGGCCTTAAATAAATTCGGAACATTGGATATTCTTGTGAATAATGCCGGCATCCAGATCGATGAAGCGTTCCATAATATAACCGTTGAACAATGGCAGGCAGTGCTCGATACTCATTTGACGGGACATTTTATCTGCACGCGAGAGGCAATCAGGGAATTTTTAAGGCGCGGGATGAGGCCTGTTTCGCGGGCACTCGGAAAAGTGCTCTGTATGAGCTCCGTCCATGATGTAATCCCCTGGGCGAAGAGGGTAAGCTATGCTGCCGCCAAAGGGGGAATAGTTATGTTCATGAAAAGCGTTGCTCAGGAATACGCGGATAAAAAAATCAGGGTAAACGCGATTTCGCCCGGCGCGATTCGTACACCCTTGAACAGACCCATCTGGGAGACGCCCGAAGCCGAGAAGGAAACGTTAAAGCTTATTCCATATAAAAGAATTGGAACGGTTGAAGAGGTAGGCAAGCTGGCTGTGTGGCTGGCTTCAGACGAAGCTGACTACATTACAGGTACAACAATTTATATCGACGGCGGCATGACTTTGTATCCCGGGTTTGAATCGGGCGGATAAATCAAATACATAAAAAATCGGAAAGTGGCGGGGGGAAGTAAATGCATAAAATCACAATGTTAGGGGCAGGTCTTATAGGAATGTTTTATACCCTTTCACTGCACGGCGGCAGGAGCCGGGATAAAGTGCACGTCCTTTACTCCCGCAGTGAAAAACGGGCGAAAGAATCTTCGGCTGCATGGAATGTGCCTAAATGGACAACCAGTATCGAGGAGGCGGTGGGCGACCCGGAGACCGATGTCGTTGTTGTCGGACTGCCCAATTACCTCCACAAGGAGGCCGTGCTTGCGGGTGCACGCGCGGGGAAGGCGGTATTATGCACCAAACCTCTCGCAAGAACCGCCCCTGAAGCAAAAGAGATACTGGAAACAGTAGAAAAAGCGGGTGTCTTTCATGGGTATCTTGAAGATCTGGTTTACAATCCGAAAGTATTAAAAACGATACGATCAGTTAACTCCGGTACGGTCGGCAAAGTCCTCTGGACCCGTTCCCGGGAAACACACGGCGGACCGCACAGCGCCTGGTTCTGGGACAAGGACCAATCGGGTGGTGGAGTGATTATAGATATGGGCTGCCATTGTATAGAATTGAGCCGGGCAATGGTCGGGAAGAACAATAAGCCGGTAGAGGTAACATGCTGGGCTGATACCCAGGTTCATCCTATCGAGGTCGAAGATAATGCCATTGGGCTTATCAGGTATGAGAGCGGTGCAGTCGGACAGTTCGAAGTCAGTTGGTGTTTCCGGGGAGGGATGGATTTGCGTGATGAAATTTCCGGGACAGAAGGTACCGTATGGCTTAACCACTGGCTTAGAACGGGCTTTGAAATGTTCACCAATGTCGGACAACAGGGTTATGTGGCGGAGAAGGCGGAAGGTGAAAAGGGCTGGCTGTTTCCTGTCGGTGATGAACTCTCAGAACTGGGGTACATTCATATGTTCGCCGATATGCTTAATGCCCTGGATGCTAAAACCAGGCCGATGGAAACTTTCTACGACGGTTATATAGTCAATGCGGTCATGGATGCGTGTTATCGGTCAATTAAATCCAAACGGTGGGAACCGGTTCAACTGGAAGTCTGGCGCGGGGCCGGGAAGGAAGCCGAATCACAGAAGCATACTGACTTCGATCGGAATTATTACCTTGTTAAAAAAGAAATTATGCCCGACGGAAAGACAAAGCTGATATTAAAGGAAAAAACCAGCGGTAAAATAATTGAGAGAATAATGTAATGCGGTCCGGCAGCCTCAGCCGGTTTGAGACTGTCTTAAAATTAATCAATCTATTTTTAACTTTTATCCTTGAAAATATAGCCAAAAATCGAGATAATTAATCGGTTTAAGAAAAAATTTACATTAGGAGAACCTATGAAACCGGTTATAAAAAAAATCTTTTCCCAGACCTGCTGGATTGTAAAGAATAATCAGGTAGAAGTCGCCATAACGGAACTGGGCGGGCAGATGGCGCCTGTTACGTTTTACCGGGATGAAAAAGAAAGTATCCAGCCTTACTATATCAGTCCATGGCAGAACGAAAAGACAACCATCGATGTTCCTGTACTTGTTCCCTTACGGGGCGATTTTTTCTGCATGCCTTTCGGCGGTAATAACACCTACAAAAAAGAAGAACATCCTGTCCATGGTGAAACGGCTTCATCCATGTGGACCTTCGATGCGACGGAAAAGGAAAATGGAATTACACGCCTTACGCTGTCTATGAATACTAAGGTGCGCCCCGGCAAAGTTACAAAAAGTATATTTCTTATCGACGGGCATAACGTCGTGTACCTTCAACACAAGCTGGAAGGCTTCTCCGATAAAATGGCCTTGGGGCACCATGCGACCCTTGCTCCGCCCGAAGAACCTGATAGCCTGCTTATAGCAACAAGCCCCATCTTGTTCGGTATGATTGCGCCGCGGAAAACCGGACCGGCAGCCGAAGGTGAATATTATTCCCTGGCACCGGGGAAGAAGTTTGCCGGTTTAAGCAAGGTTCCAACCATCTGGAAAGATATGCCGTACGACGACTGTTCGTCTTTCCCCCGGAGAAAGGGTTTTATCGATGTACTCCAGTTTTATGCTAAACGGCAGAATACCCCGGCGTGGACGGCTGTTTCTGTGCCCTCCCGTGGGTATTTATGGTTCGCGCTGAAAGATCCCGTGATACTGCCGTCGACCGTTGTCTGGACCGAAAACCACGGCAGGCACCTGCCTCCATGGAGCGGCCGGAACTGCTGTATCGGCCTGGAAGATGTCTGCTCTTTTTTTGCCGAAGGACTCGGCGCATCGGCAAAAAAGAATTTCTTAAATGCGGCGGGTATCCCTACCTCGATTACCCTGTCGACGGTAAAACTTTTCTACGTAAACTATATTCAGGGTGTGGTAAAGATTCCCAGGGGATTCGGCCGGGTAAAATCTGTTAAATTTAAAAATAACACGGTGGATTTCCTGGATCAGTCAGGGAAAGCCGTGACAGCCTCAGTCTGTTACGATTTTCTCTCTAGCGGGAAAATCTGTTAAGTTTAAAGATAAACAATAGAGAAATGCTTAAGACTATTTTTAATACTATCGTCGAAAACGCCC
>JBFMGN010000089.1:0-2988 GCA_040752435.1 Spirochaetota bacterium | reverse complement strand
CAAGGAACAATACTTAAGAGAATTGTTTAAACGAAATATTCGCATGCTTTAAGCACATAGGGAAATACAATCGGCATAAGCGGCGTCTAAAATGCAGAGCAGGCAAAAATATAATAAAGTCCAGCGTACCGGAAAGAGGGTTTTATTTGTCGGTGATATAAATGTCGATATCGTAATGGACGGGCTTGAATCCCTGCCTGTACCCGACCGGGAAATTACTGCCACATCATTTTTAGTAACCATGGGCAGCACGGCCGTTTTTACGGCCTGTGCCTATTCCTGTCTGGGAGGCAAGTCCGCCTTGGCCGGGCTGGCGGGTAATGACGATTACGGAAAGTTTATGATCAGCAGTTTGAAGGACTTCGGTGTCGATACCCGGCTTATTGAGAGAACCGACAGCATAAAAACAGGGGTTACGTTAAATCTGATGTACGGGGGACGCAGAATTCAGGTTACCTATCCCGGAACCATTGCCGCTTTTGACGGTTCAAATCTTTTCCGGCTGGATTTTAAAAAGTTCAGGCATATTCATTTTTCAGGTGTATATCTGCAGACGGCCTTCAAGCCAAGACTGCCGGAGCTTCTTGGGATAATACGGAAATCCGGTTTATCGGCTTCCCTCGACACCCAGTGGGACGCGACGGAAACCTGGGAAGGTCTGAAAAGCTGGCTTCCACTGGTCAACTACTTTTTTATGAATGAGGACGAAGTTCTCTCCTACACCGCTGAAGAGTCTGTTGAAAAAGCGTGGCATGAATTGAGCAAACAAACCGCCTGCCCGATAATTAAACTTGGAAGCCGGGGTGCGCTGGTCAGTGGAAAAAGCGGAAACCCGGAAAGAATTCCCGGTTTTAAGGTCGATGTTGTGGATACCATCGGCGCCGGCGATTCCTTTGCCGCCGGGTTTCTCTTTGGAACTTTAAACAGAAAGATGGATCCGCCGGAGGCCGTCCGGTTCGGCAACGCGGTGGCTGCCAGAAGCTGTATGTTTACCGGAGGCGCGGGTGCCCGGTCAACCTGTGAAGATATCATAAAATTTATGGAGAATTACAATGAATGAATTTAAAAAACTTTTATCACTTCCCGGCCCGGAAAAGAAAAAGCTTGGGGTGGAATACACTCCCGCGGAAATAAACCAGCAGCCGGAGGTGTGGCTTAAGGCATACCATATTCTGAAAGAAAAACGAGATGAAATAGAAGAGTTTATGAAGGAAGCCGGGCTTACAGGCGAGAAAAGAGCTACCATCCTGCTTTCGGGTGCCGGTACATCGGAATATGTGGGCAAGGCAGCGCAGAGCGTATTAAGGAAAGCTTTAAAACGCGAGGTGATATCGGTTCCCTCAACCGATTTCGTATCCCACCCTCGAGCGTTTATCATACCGGGAAGTTCGTACGTCCTTGTATCCTTCGCCCGTTCCGGCAATTCCCCTGAATCTATTGCTTCATACAATCTGTTTGATAAACTTAGCTCCGGTTCGAAACAGATCATAATCACCTCAAACAGGCAGGGAGAACTTGCCCGCGTGGCCGAGGGTGATAATCACACTCTCACCATCATTCTACCCGAAGAAACAAACGACAGATCACTGGCCATGACAAGCTCCTTTTCGACTATGGCATTTACCGCCTGCGGGCTTTGCTTTCTCAACCGGATGGAAGAGCTTAAGTCCCTGGCTGCCAGGCTGGGAGCGGGGGCGCGCAAAGTCATGGATGAGTATGCCGATGCCTTGAAAGTGTTTATTACTAAACCGGTAAAACGGGTTGTGTATCTCGGGGCGGGAACGCTGCTTGGCACCATGGAAGAATGCCGGCTTAAGATGCTTGAAATGACCGGGGGTATAATAGCGGCCAATGTCAATTCCTTCCTGGGCTTACGGCACGGCCCACAGGTTTTCGTCGATAAAGATTGCCTTGTGGCGGCCTCCCTCTCCACCGACTTTTACGCTCAGCAGTATGAACTTGATTTGCTTAAAGAACTGAAAAACAAGGGCCAGGGAGCAGGCATTTTGGCAATTTGCTCACAGGCTACAGACCGGATAAAGCATGTTGCCGATCTGGTCGTCGAATTGTTCCCGGATGGAGAGGCCATTGCTGATGATTACAGAATAATGACTGATGTTGTGGCGGGACAGATACTGGCTCTTTTCAAATCCCTCGATATCGGCCTTAAGCCGGACAACCCCAGTGTAAGCGGTACCATCAACAGGGTCGTGCAGGGAGTCGTGATATATCCTTTTCAATGACAGGGAGAGTGGATTTTGAAGAGGGCCACACGTATCTTTTTAAAAACACTGCAAGAGAATAAGCAAGGCCTCAGAAAGGGTATATACTCAATTTGTTCCGCCCACCCATACGTTATCGAAGCCGGGATGCGGCAGGCTGCGAAGGATAACTCCCTGCTGCTGATAGAATCAACCTCAAACCAGGTTAACCAGTTTGGTGGATATACGGGCATGAAACCGGAGGATTTTGTCGATTATGTGGGTCAAATAGCAGTGAGGATTGATTTCCCGGTAACCGGAATTCTTTTTGGCGGCGATCACCTCGGCCCGAATGTGTGGCAGAGTCTTCCTTCAGAACAAGCCATGCTCCGCGCAAAAGAAATAGTCAGCGCCTATGTAAAGGCCGGTTATATAAAAATACACCTGGATGCAAGTATGCGCTGTGCGGACGACCCGTCTGATAATCTTAACTCCCTGCCGGATGAAGTTGCGGCTGAACGAACAGCGGAGTTGTGCGAGGCGGCAGAGAAGGCGTGGGCGGAAAACAGCGGCGGTACGGAAAAGCCCCTCTATGTAATCGGCACAGAAGTACCGGTTCCCGGCGGCGCTAAGGTAACAGAATCCGAACTGGAAGCAACACGGGTGGAGAATGTTAAAAGAACCCTGGATTTAACCAGGCAGGCATTTGCCGGCAGGGAACTTAACGAGGCCTGGAACAGGGTAATAGGCATTGTTGTTCAACCGGGAGTTGAGTTCGGTGACGACT